>NZ_KV810293.1:6967-19843 GCF_001812735.1 Neisseria sp. HMSC069H12 | reverse complement strand
GGCCGTCTGAAAATTTTCAGACGGCCTTAAGTTTTCAAATAAAGCAAATAACAAACTTACCCTTTATTTAGGATCTGTTTGTTTTCGCCCTCACGACGCAACTCTTTGGGCAAGACAAATACAATGCTTTCTTCTGCGCCTTCTCCTTCGCGTATGGTCTCATGTCCCCAATCTTGAATGGTTTGTAAGACTTCTCGAACCAAGACTTCGGGCGCAGATGCACCGGCAGTTACACCGACCTTGGTTTTGTTTTCAAACCATTCTTTTTTCAGATAGGAGGCATTATCGACCATATAGGCATCAACTCCGCGCAATGCGGCTACTTCTCGCAAGCGGTTGCTGTTGGAAGAGTTGGGTGAACCGACAACAATTACGAGATCGCATTCTTCGGCCAATTCTTTAACAGCGGTTTGGCGGTTGGTTGTGGCGTAGCAGATGTCTTCTTTGTGCGGATTACGGATATTGGGAAAGCGTTGATTTAAAGCTGCAATGATGTCTTTGGTTTCGTCTATCGATAAAGTGGTTTGGCTGACGTAGGCAAGTTTGTCAGGATTTTTGACGTTCAGTCCGGCCACATCTTCCACTGTCTCAATCAGAAACATTTTACCCGGAGGTAATTGTCCCATTGTGCCTTCTACTTCGACGTGGCCTTTGTGGCCGATCATGATAATTTCGTAATCTTGCTCATCGAGGCGGGCTACTTCTTTATGGACTTTGGTTACCAGAGGGCAGGTGGCATCAAAAACGCGGAAACCACGTTGTGCCGCTTCTTCCTGGACTGCTTTGGATACGCCGTGAGCCGAGTAAATCAGTGTGGCACCCTTTGGGACATCCGCCAAGTTATCGACAAATACGGCACCTTTTGCCCGCAGATTGTCGACGACGAATTTGTTGTGAACGACTTCATGGCGGACGTAAATAGGCGCGCCGAATTCTTCGAGTGCACGTTCAACAATGCTGATGGCACGGTCAACACCGGCACAGAAGCCGCGGGGATTGGCAAGGATAATGGTTTTTTGAGTCATGTGTGTTCCGTTTTCAGACGGCCTTTGTGTCGTTTGAAGGTGTTTTTTTGTGCAGCAAACCGTCTATTACCAAGCAAACTGCGCCAACGCAGATAAAGCTGTCGGCAATGTTAAATGCGGGGTAGAACCAGTTTTGCCAATAGAAAAGCAGAAAATCGACAACGTGGCCGTGAATCAGACGGTCAACCACATTGCCAATCGCGCCGCCGATAATCATGGCAGCCCCTAGTTTGCCCCAGCGGCCAAACTCATCACGCAAAATGGCACGGGCTAAATACAAGCTGATAACGACGGCCAGACCTAAAAAGAAGAATTTCTGCCAGCCGCCTTGGTCGGCTAAAAAGCTGAATGCCGCGCCTGGATTATAGGCAAGGGTCAGGTCAAAGAAGCCTGGAATGATATTGAGGCGTTCGCCTTCGGTAAAGTGTTTCAAGATTTCCCATTTGCTCAGTTGGTCAAGAATGATGGCAACGAGGGAAAGTAAGAAAAAGGGAATTTTTGCAGAAGAGGATGAACTCATGTTTTCAGACGGCTTATGTAATAAAGGGTTTATTTTACCTGAAAGCAGGCTGGAAGTGTTTACGATGGCATTGACGTCAAGGCCGTCTGAAAATAGAAACGCCGCCACTTGAATATATCAAAGGGCGGCATAGTAAGTATGTGTGGGCTTATTGGTTTTTAAGCAATGGGAAGCCCAGTTTTTCGCGGCTTTCAACGAATTTTTGTGCAACGATACGGCTCAGTGCACGAATGCGGCCGATGTAGGTTGCGCGTTCGGTAACGGAAATGGCACCGCGTGCATCCAAGAGGTTGAACGTATGGCCGGCTTTGAGTACAAGCTCGTAAGCAGGCAGGGCAAGACTGGTGTCTTCAACTGCAAGCAGGCGTTTGGCTTGTTCTTCATAGTCGTTGAATTGGCGCAAGAGCCAATCGGCATCGCTGTATTCGAAGTTGTAGGTAGATTGCTCGACTTCATTTTGATGATAAACGTCGCCGTAAGTGACGATGTTGCCATCAAGAGTTTTTGCCCAAACGAGGTCGTACACATTTTCCACGCCTTGCAGATACATGGCAAGGCGCTCGATACCGTAGGTGATTTCACCGAGCACAGGGGAGCAGTCGATACCGCCGACTTGTTGGAAGTAGGTGAATTGGGTTACTTCCATGCCGTTGAGCCAAACTTCCCAACCCAAGCCCCAAGCGCCGAGAGTAGGGTTTTCCCAGTCGTCTTCGACAAAACGGATGTCGTGTACTTTAGGGTCGATACCCAATTCGCGCAGGGAATCGAGGTATAGGTCTTGAATATTGGCCGGTGCAGGTTTGAGCGCAACTTGGAATTGATAGTAGTGTTGCAGGCGGTTGGGGTTGTCGCCATAGCGGCCGTCTTTGGGGCGGCGGCTGGGTTGAACGTAAGCGGCAAACCAAGGCTCTGGGCCTAACGCGCGCAGGCAGGTGGCTGGATGCGAAGTACCGGCACCGACTTCCATATCGAAAGGTTGGATAACGGTGCAGCCTTTGTCTGCCCAGTAGTTTTGTAATTTGAAAATAATTTGTTGGAAGGTGAGCATGGTGGATGGAATAGGTTGGAATAAAGAGGGTATTTTACTGTTTTGAGCCTGTTTTGGATAGACTGAAGGAGGCGGCGCAGTTTATTTGCCGTCCAACAGGTCTGAAAAAGGATCGTCTTCCGAAGAAACGGTGTATTTTTCTTGTGCCCATTCGCCTAAATCAATAAGTTTACACCGTTTGCTGCAGAAAGGGCGGTAGGGGCTGTCGGTGTTCCAAACAACTTCTTTGTGGCAGGTTGGACATTTTACAACAGGTGCGGTCATGCAGTTTCTTTCGGTGATTGTGCAATGGATTGATAGTATTGATGCAAGCGGGCAACCTTGATTTTTGCTTCTTCCATGCTATGAGTATTATCCAATACATCGTCGGCATGCAGCAGTCTTTCACATCGAGAAGCTTGGGTGGCCATGATTTGACGCGTTTGTTCTTTTGAAAAACCATTGCGTTGATGTACGCGTTCGATTTGGACGGACTCTGGAACATCTACAACCAAAATGCGGTCAGTCTCCGCTTTAAATGCCGGATTCTCAATCAAAAGCGGTACATCGACAATGCCGTAGGCGGATGAGGCAAGTTGTTGTTTCTGCTGTTGGATTTTGTTTAAGATTAATGGCAGAAGCAGGTTTTCCAGTTGTTTTTTGGATTGAGGCCGTCTGAAAACTTCTTCCCGTAGAGCCATACGATTCAGACGGCCTTCACTGTCAAAAACCTCATCGCCGAAAAGCTGGCGGATGGCAGGAAGGGCTTCACCGTTTTCAGCGGTCAGTGAACGGCTGATGGCATCGGCATCGATAATGGGTGCGCCAAGTTCGGCAAACATTTGGGCAATAGATGATTTACCGCTACCGATACCGCCGGTCAAGCCTATCCATAATGTCATTATCGGAATCCTGATTGTACGAGCCACCATTGTACCAGTTGGGTAATAGGTGCATTGGCAACCAAAATAATCCATCCTGCTACAGCAAGGCTGGGACCAAAAGCAAAATATTGACCTTTACCGACGCGGGCAATGAGTGCGCCCACCAGTCCGACTAAGGCAGCCATGAAGATCAGAACAGGCAAGATACCTACGCCCAGCCATGCCCCGAGCGCGGCCAAAAGTTTGAAGTCGCCATTGCCCATGCCGATTTTACCGGTCAGAAGTTTATAGACGGCGCATAAAGTATAAAGGCTCATATAGCCTGCGATTGCGCCTAAAACGGCTGAATGCAGGGGTACGAATGTGTCATTCAGATTAAACAGCAGGCCGATCCAGATTAGGGGCTGAGTCAGGCTGTCGGGTAAATATTGTGTATCGGCATCAATAAAGGTCAGCGCAATCAATATGGCAGTCAAAATTAATCCGCTAATAGTTGTACATGACCAGCCGTATTGCCACGCGACAATACCGAATAAGACACTTGTCAGCAGCTCAATCAGCGGATAGCGTATGCCGATAGCGGTTTTGCAGGAGTGGCATTTCCCGCCCAGTAAAACATAGCTGAGGATGGGGATGTTTTGCCAAGGTTTGACTGGGTTTTTGCATTTTGGGCAGCGTGAATTCGGTTTGCACAGATTAAATGGCTGTTTTTCTTCATCTGTCAGCTTGATGCCCAAATGCTCTTTAGAAAATTGTGTCCATTCGCGTTCCATCATTATCGGCGTGCGATAAATGACAACGTTTAGAAAGCTGCCAATCAGCAATCCTAAAATAACGGCTAAAGGAATGGCGAATGGCGCAAGAACGGAGAGGGCGTCGATGGCAGAGTAAATACTATCAAGCATATCAACCTACGACATTACCCAAGTTAAACAGCGGCAGATACATGGCAATCAGCAAGATACCGATGAGCGAACCCAATACCACCATGATGATAGACTCCATCAAGTGAGACAATCGGGAGACGGAGTTGTCTACTTCATCTTCGTAGAATTCGGCAGCTTTGTTCAGCATATCGTCCAAAGAGCCTGACTCTTCGCCGATGGCCGCCATTTGGATCACCATATTGGGGAACATATCCGTACTTTGCATACTGGATGTCAGCGACAGACCTTGGGTTACCTTGGCGCGGATGTCTTGAGTGGCTTCTTCATAGAGAATATTGCCGGATGCGCCTGCAACTGAATCTAATACTTCCACCAAAGGAACGCCGGCTGCGAAGAGGGTGGAAGTCGTACGCGCCCAACGGGCAATGGTTGCTTTACGGACGATGGCGCCAAAAACAGGGAGTCTCAAAATCAGAGCATCGATTCGTTTTTGGAAGGTAGGCGATTTTTCATGGAGTTTGTACAGGCCGAAGGCGGAAACAATCAAAAGGATGATCATAATCCAGCCATAGTCGACGAATAAATCGGACAAGCTCATGACGAGTTGGGTAAGGCTTGGCAGCTCTGCCCCCATATTGGCATAAACTTCTTTAAAGGCAGGCAGTACAAACATCATCATGATGAAGATAAGCGCAATTGCCACCACGATAATGGCAATCGGGTAGGTCAGTGCGGTTTTAACCTTTTTCTTAATGGCTTGCGTTTTTTCTTTATAGACAGCCAGTTTGTCCAATAGGCTTTCCAGTACGCCGCCGGACTCGCCTGCGCTAACCAGATTACAATAAAAGCGGTCAAAATATTTTGGATATTTGGAGAACGATTTACCCAATGCGCTACCTTGTTCGACATCGGAGCGAACCTGCATCAGCATTTCGGTCATGCTCGGATTGGAGTGGCCGCGCGCAACGATTTCAAAAGCCTGCATCAGCGGTAAGCCTGCCTTCATCATCGTTGCCAGTTGGCGGGTGAACACTGTAATGTCTTCTTGGGTAATACGGCGTTTGCGTGCGGTTTTAACTTTGCTGATACGCAAAAGACGAATGCCTCTGCGTTGGAGTTTCTTGCGTGCTTCTTCTTCGTCTTTGGCAACTACTTCACCATGGACAAGACGTTCGGTCTCGGTATTTTTTCCTTCAAAAGTAAAACGCTTGCCTTTGCTTCTTGAGCCGAACAGACTTCTTTTTTGCTCTGCTTGAGCCATGTGTTATCCCTTGTTAGTAAGAAATAAAGCGGACTGTTTCCGCGTGCCGCTTTATTTTAATTTTCGAAAATATGGCAGTTTAGTCATTGGTATGAGCAGTCACTTCTTCCAACGAGGTCAGGCCTTGCATGACTTTCATGAGGCCGGCGCGACGCAAGTCTACCATGCCTTCCTGATAGGCCATGTTCATGATATCAACTTCTGTACCGTTGTTCATAATGACTTTTTGCATTTCATCGCTGACCGGCATGACTTCATAAATACCGATGCGGCCTTTAAAGCCTTTGCCGCGGCAGCTGTCGCAGCCAACCGGGCGGTAGAGTTTCCAATCTTGAGCCAAGTCCGTATCGGTAAAGCCGGCTTTTTTCAATGCCGGAACCGGCGGGCGTTCAACTTCGCGTTTGCAGTTTGGACACAGTCTGCGCAACAGCCTTTGCGCCATAATCAGGCTGACCGAGCTGGCGATATTGAAAGGCGCTACGCCCATGTTCAAAAGGCGGGACAGCGTGGCCGGTGCATTATTGGTATGCAGGGTCGAGAAAACCATGTGGCCGGTTTGGGCGGCTTTAATGGCGATGTCGGCGGTTTCCAAGTCTCGGATCTCACCGACCATAATAATATCAGGATCTTGGCGCAAGAAGGATCGGAGTGCGGCAGCAAACGTCAGACCTTGTTTCTCATTGACGTTGACTTGGTTGACGCCCGGCAGGTTAATCTCGGCCGGATCCTCGGCCGTCGAAATGTTCACATCTTCCGTGTTCAAAATACTCAGGCAGGTATAGAGTGAAACGGTTTTGCCCGAACCTGTCGGACCGGTAACCAACACCATGCCGTAAGGGCGGTTGATGGCCTCAAGCAGCATTTCTTTTTGGAAAGGCTCTAAGCCGAGCTGGTCGATATTGAGCGATGTACCATCGGAATTTAGGATACGCATTACCACTTTTTCGCCAAACAACGTCGGCAACGTGCTGACACGGAAGTCAATCGGACGGCCGTGTTTATGGAAGGCAATTTGAATTCTGCCGTCTTGCGGAATACGTTTTTCGGAAATATCCAAACGCGCCATCACTTTGATGCGCGATGCTAACTGGCCGCGCACGGCGACAGGAGGCTGTACGACTTCACGCAATTGTCCGTCCACGCGGAAACGAACGCGCGCCATTTGCTCGTAGAATTCAAAGTGGATATCCGATGCGCCCGCGTTCAGGGCATCGGATAAGGTTTTATGGATGAAGCGGGGGATTGGACCGTCTTCAGCTTCTTCATTGTCGATATAAAGCGATTGCGATTGCTGCGTTGCTTCATGTTCGTCGTTGATTTCTTTCAGAATGGTGGTCGAACGTTGACCTAGCCATTCCAGCAATGAGCTGAGCTGGTCGTCTGGAACTACTACCAAGTCGACACTTAAACCTGAAGCAAAAGCAATTTTTTGAAATTTTTGGATTTGGGTCGGATCGGATACGGCGAAATAAACCTTGCGTCCGCGTTTGAAAATCGGAATGCAACGGTTTTGCACCATTTGCTCTTCCGTCAGAATGTCGCTGACTACATTATTGCGCGGGTAGTAGCGCAAATCCAAAAGGGGATAGCTGAATACGCGCGCGACTAAGTCTCCCAGAGCTTTAGGGGAGATGATGCCGTCTGAAAACAGGTTGGGCAGGATTTCTTTGCCCGATTGTAAAAGGCTGTTGTAATGTTCCGCTTGTTGATTTGAGATGGTCTGGCTTTGAACCAAAACACGCAATAATCCGACACTCATTTTATTTTCCGTTTCTTGTGCAGTTTTCCCTTTAATTTAGAGGAAAGCCGTATTATTTTATCATTATTATGATTAAAGCATATGTTTAATTATGCAAATCTGCTTAAGTGGCAAAGACATGCTTCTGCTTTAATTGTATTTTTATTTCAGACGGCCATTATAAAGCAAGGAGAATAGGCGTTAAACTCGATATTTTTGGATTATGATGAAAAAACAACAATTTTGTCGTATGAATCCAATCAATAACGAAATTATATTTCATGTTGCTATTACTTGTTTGGAGATGGCAGAAAAGGTTGTTTTGATGGACAGACGGTTGGAATTTGAAATATGAAAAGGCCGTCTGAAACTGAGCAATCAGGTTTCAGACGGGGCCTTTTAGCTATTTAAATCCGATAGGATTGATTAGGCTTTGTTTTTCAACCGTCCATGCAATTCCTGCACGCTATACACGCCCAAGTGGTCGCGGCTTTTTGCGCCTTCGCTCATGGCTTCGCCGCCGGCGATGGTGGTGTATTGCGGCACGCGTTGGGTTAGGGAGGTGCGGCGGATGCTGTGGCTGTCGGCGATGGATTGTGCCGAGCTGCTGACGGTGTTGACCACCAGTGCGATTTCGCCGTTTTTAATCGCGTCCACGATGTGCGGGCGGCCTTCCTGCACTTTGTTTACCGCCTGCACGATGATGCCGTGCTCTTTCAGGTATTCGGCGGTGCCGCGTGTGGCGCAGACGCCGTAGCCGAGTGCTTGGAAGTTTTGCGCGGTTTTGACGATGAGCGGTTTGTCTTCGTCGCGCACAGCCAGGAAGATTTTGCCGGTCGGGTTCAGGCGTTCGCCTGCACCGAGTTGGGCTTTGTAGTAGGCTTCGCCGAAGCTTGCGCCCACGCCCATCACTTCGCCGGTGGAGCGCATTTCGGGGCCGAGGATGGTGTCCACGCCGGGGAATTTGATGAAGGGGAACACGGCTTCTTTAACGGCATAGAAATCGGGGACGACTTCTTTTTCCACGCCTTGCTCTTGCAGGGAAATGCCTGCCATACAGCGCGCGCCGACTTTGGCGAGCGGTACGCCGGTGGCTTTGGAGACGAAGGGAACGGTGCGGCTGGCGCGCGGGTTCACTTCCAACACGAACACAACGCCGTCTTGCACGGCAAACTGTACGTTCATCAGGCCGACCACGCCCAGCGCGTATGCCATGGCTTTGGTTTGGCGGCGGATTTCATCTTGGATTTCTTCGCTGAGCGAGTAGGGGGGCAGCGAGCAGCCGGAGTCGCCGGAGTGGATGCCTGCCTGTTCGACGTGCTGCATGATGCCGCCGATAACGACGTCTTTGCCGTCTGAAACGCAGTCCACATCGACTTCAATCGCGTTGTTCAGGAAGAAGTCGAGCAACACGGGGCTGTCTTCGGATACCTGCACGGCTTCGCGCATGTATTTTTGCAGCTCTTCGGCGGAGTGGACGACCTGCATGGCGCGGCCGCCGAGGACGTAAGACGGACGCACGACCAGCGGATAGCCGATTTCTTCGGCTTTGACGAGCGCTTCTTCTTCGTTGTGGGCGATGCGGTTGGGCGGTTGGCGCAGGCCTAAGTCGTTCAACACTTTTTGGAAGCGTTCGCGGTCTTCGGCGGCGTCGATGCTGTCGGCGGATGTGCCGATGATGTTCACGCCGTTTTCAACCAGCGCGTTGGCGAGTTTCAGCGGGGTTTGACCGCCGTAATGCACAATCACGCCCCACGGGTTTTCGGTGCGGACGATTTCCAACGCGTCTTCCAGCGTCAGCGGCTCGAAATACAGGCGGTCGCTGGTGTCGAAGTCGGTGGACACGGTTTCGGGGTTGCAGTTCACCATAATCGTTTCAAAGCCCGATTCGCGCAGGGCGAGCGCGGCGTGAACGCAGCAGTAGTCAAACTCGATGCCCTGACCGATGCGGTTCGGACCGCCGCCGAGAATCATTACTTTTTTACGCTCGGAAGGACGCGCTTCGCATTCCTCTTCGTAAGTGGAGTAGAGATAGGCGGTTTCGGTGGCGAACTCGGCAGCGCAGGTATCGACGCGTTTATACACGGGATGCAGCTTCAGCGCGTAGCGGTGTTCGCGCACCTCTTTTTCTTTTACGCCTAAAAGCTGCGCGATGCGTTTGTCGGAGAAGCCTTTGCGTTTCAGACGACGTAGGGCGGCGAAATCCAAATCTTGCAGGCAGCCTGCACTTACCTGCTGCTCTTCTTTCACCAAGTCTTCGATTTGCGCCAAGAACCAAGGGTCGATGGCGCAGATTTCGTGGATTTCTTCCAGCGTGAAGCCCGCGCGGAACGCGTCTGCCACAAACAGCATACGCTCAGGGCCTGGGTTCGCCAGTTCGCGGCGGATTTCCGCTTTGTCTTCGCTGCGCGGATTGAAGCCGCACAAGCCGGTTTCCAAGCCGCGCAGGGCTTTTTGGAAGCTTTCCTGAATGGTGCGGCCCATCGCCATCACTTCGCCCACCGATTTCATCTGCGTGGTCAGGCGGTCGTCTGCGGCAGGGAATTTTTCAAACGCAAAACGCGGGATTTTGGTTACCACATAGTCGATGGAAGGCTCGAATGACGCGGGTGTGCGACCGCCGGTGATGTCGTTGCGCAACTCGTCCAGCGTAAAGCCGACCGCCAGTTTCGCCGCCACCTTCGCAATCGGAAAACCCGTCGCTTTGGAAGCTAATGCAGACGAACGGCTCACGCGCGGGTTCATCTCAATCACAATCATCTCGCCGTTTTCAGGGTTCACCGCAAACTGCACGTTCGAGCCGCCCGTGTCCACGCCGATTTCGCGCAATACCGCCAGCGAAGCGTTGCGCATGATTTGGTATTCTTTGTCCGTCAGCGTTTGCGCCGGCGCAACCGTAATCGAGTCGCCCGTATGCACGCCCATCGGGTCGAAGTTTTCAATCGAGCAGATGATGATGCAGTTGTCCGCCTTATCGCGCACCACTTCCATCTCGTACTCTTTCCAGCCGAGCACGGACTGCTCAATCAGCAGCTCATGCGTGGGCGATGCATCGAAACCGCGTTCGCAAATCGCTAAAAACTCGTCTTTATTGTAGGCAATACCGCCGCCCGAACCGCCCATCGTGAAAGACGGACGAATCAGCGTCGGAAAGCCGACCTGTTCCTGCGCCGCCAAGGCTTCGTTCATCGTGTGGCAGACAAAGGATTTCGGGCAGGAGAGGCCGATTTTCTCCATCGCCTCCTTAAAGCGGCCGCGGTCTTCCGCCTTGTCGATCGCGTCTTCCGTCGCGCCGATCAGCTCGACATTGTATTTCGCCAGCACGCCGTTGCGCGCCAAATCCAGCGCACAGTTCAGCGCGGTCTGACCGCCCATCGTGGGCAGAATCGCATCGGGCCGCTCCTTGGCGATAATCTTCTCCACCGTCTGCCACATAATCGGCTCGATGTAGGTAACATCCGCCATTTCAGGGTCGGTCATAATCGTGGCGGGGTTGGAATTCACCAGAATGACTTTATAGCCTTCTTCACGCAAAGCCTTGCAGGCCTGTGCGCCGGAATAGTCAAATTCGCAGGCCTGACCGATAACGATAGGGCCGGCGCCGATGATAAGGATGGATTTTAGGTCGGTACGTTTGGGCATGGTGGGTCTCTTTGAAATAGAAATATAGCAGTTAAAATTATTTAGGGCTGGAAATTCCATGCATCACAACATAGTGTTTCCATATTGATATGTATGGCGTATTCAAAATCTTCATTCATTTTAAATAGGTAATTTATTTGTTCATTTTGTTGATTATCTATATTTTTACTTATATTGTTATTAATTGTGTATTCACTAAAGAAAGAACAATTTTTCGGAGGGGCAAGAAAAGTAATAATATGTAAAATTTCTTTTGAATGGATAATATATTCTAAACTTTTTGTTCGCTTTAAATTTGATTTGTTTGGAAAATATAATCGGTGATCATTATATTCATCAGTTCTAAAAAACTAATTAAGGATGCTTCAATTGTTTTTATGGTATTTGAAAAATTTAATATAGGATCTAATTCATCCTCTTTAAATCTTAATAAGCAAATAGAACAATTTAAATTGGGTGTTTTTTGTAATTTTGCAAGTATTACTTGTAATTTTTCATGACCTTTTCCTAATCTTTCAAGTGCAGTTCTCTTTTCATGTTCTTTATTTTCTTTTTCTGCAATCCCAATATATTTAATTGTTAGTGGTATTTTAAAATCTAAAAAATTGGTTGAATAGTGAGTAATAAAATGTAAATCGAAAACAAGTTTAATTTCTTTGTTATTTTGTTGAAATATAAAACCATCTAATATTTCATTCTGAGTGTAGCTTGTTGGTGTAATTTCAACTGGTTTATCCCAATCCAAGATTAAGAATTCTTTTGGGAAGTTAAAATTTATTTCTATTTGTTTTTTAATGTCTAGCAATTCTATTGTAGCTGAAAATCCATTAGTATCAATAATAATAGAATTAGGTAAAATGCTAAATTTAGAATGCGTTATTATTATATAGATATGAAAATTATTAAAATCCCCAGTAGTAATTAACTTTTCATTCTTATTAACGTGAATTTCATTGAACTCGTTTGATTGCGTGCTTTCTATTTTTGAAAACTCTCCAATATGAAGAGAAGGATAAACTAATGGAGTTGGGGTACATAAAAAAAGGGTATCATTATTTTGCATATTGATATATTCCTCATAAAAAATAGCTTGTAGGTCGGATACTTGTATCCGACATTTCCCCGCAAGGGGAAAATCCACGTCCCATCACGCCGCTGCCGTCCAATGCTGCCCTACGGTCGGCTGTCGGATTCGAGAATCCGACCTACGGTGTGTGTTGTCTGTTAAAGCAAGCCGTAGCCCGCATGGTAGGGTGTGCGCTGTATGCACGCACGCGTTCTCCATTTTCCCTGCAACCCCACCCCACCGCGTGCGTGCCTTGCGGCACACGCCCTACCGATGGGTTCAAAGGTCGTCTGAAAAAACGCTCGCGGCGTTTGTTCCATCTGCCTTGCGATAAAGGCTACCTGAAAAATTCCCGCTGTCGATGTTTCGGGCATTCTTTTTCAGACGGCCTGTAACGCTTGAATCTGCTGCAATCCGCCCCCTCCCCCGTGGGGGAGGGTTGGGGAGAGGGCATCTCCCGAATTTCGGCAATCTTTCCCAAACTCCTTAACCGCCCCAATACAAGCCTTGCGGCTTGTTGCCCTCTCTCTAACTCTCTCCCACGGGGAGAGAGGACGGGGTGGCTGTTGGGGTTAAAGGTTATGCAAGGAAAACAGGTTGTGCGGGCTGCTTTTTGTTTTTCAGACGACCTGCATCAACAGTTGTAAATCCAAGTTGCTTTTCAAACCGCCTGTAACCGTAAAATCTGCTGCAACCTACTCCCTCCCCCGTGGGGGAGGGCTGGGGAGAGGGCATTCTCCCAAATCGCGACAATCTTTCCCAAATTCCCTAACCACCGAAAATACAAGCCTTGTGGCTTGTTGCCCTCTCTCTAACTCTCTCCCAC
>NZ_KV810293.1:0-6867 GCF_001812735.1 Neisseria sp. HMSC069H12 | reverse complement strand
CTCTCTAACTCTCTCCCACGGGAGAGAGGACGGGTCGGCTGTTGGGATTAAGGGGGCTGCAAGGAAAATAGGTTTTGCAGGCTGCTTTTTTACTTTTCAGACGACCTGAAATCAACGGTTGTAAATCCAAGTTGCTTTTCAAACTGCCTGCAACCGTAAAACCTGCTGCAACCTGCTCCCTCCCCTGTGGGGGAGGGCTGGGGAGAGGGCATTCTCCGAATTTCGGCAACCTTTCCCAACACCTAAATCTCCCAAATACAAGCCTTGCGGCTTGTTGCTCTCTCTCTAACTCTCTCCCACGGGAGAGAGGACGAGGTGGTTGTTCGGGTTAAGGGTTCTGCAAGGAAAACAGGTTTTGCAGTCTGCTTTTTACTTTTCAGACGACCTTTATAAATGCTCAATTCAGGCAGCCTGCACCTTATAATTTTTAATAATTTAATCAAAATCAGCCATCTGCTACCGTGCAGACTGCTTTTCCAATTTCTGTAACACGCGCAGGATTTCCGCCAGTACATCGTTTGTCTGCTGCAAAATTTCGTGGTTCCAAAAACGCAGCACGGTAAAGCCCAAGCTGTTGAGATATGCTGTCCGCGCGTGGTCGTATGCGGCTTGTTCTGTGTGCTGCCCGCCGTCTGCTTCGACAATCAGCTTGGGCGTTACGCACATAAAATCAACAATATAATTTCCCATCGGCTGCTGGCGGCGGAATTTATAGCCGTTCAGACGGCCTGCCCGCAGGTGCTGCCACAATTTTGCTTCCGCCTCGCTCATTTCTTGACGCATGGCTTTGGCGCGTTGATGCAGGGAGGGGTTGTCGGCGGTCAATAGTTTTTCGGGCGGGTTCATTTTTGTTATCGGAGGTGTTTGTGCAAGCCTTGCGGCTTGCTGCCCTCTCCCTAGCCCTCTCCCACGGGAGAGGGGATGGGATTGCTGATTGAATTAAATGTTGCGGCAATACAATCTTTTTTCAGACGACCTTTTGCGTTTTTATTTTGTACATGCCGTCTGAAAACTTCCTTAAAAGCTGGTGATAAAGGTAATCAAGCCCAAAATGATACCGGGGGCGTTTGCCAGCATGACGGGGTAGTCGCGTTTTTCTTTCAAAAAGCCGTAGGCAACCCATAATGTGCAGTTGATGGCGGCGACGAGGGGTTGCAGCGGCGAGCCGGGGTTGCCCGCGAGGTTGTTTTGGATTTGCGGGATATAGGAAACGTACATACCTACGGCGGTCAGGGTGGCGACGACGGAGAGTACGCGCATTTGTTTTTCAGTCATGCTTTTCCTTTCTGATTTGAGGGGTTGGTTTTTCAGACGACGTTTTGTGTTGAGGGGTCGTCTGAATTTTTGTTTTTATATTTTTGGTTTTATCGGGTTTCAGACGACCTTTGTTGAGTTGAGAGGTCGTCTGAAAAGGCGGCTTATTGTTTTGCCGCTTTCATATTGTCAATGAATTTGTCAAACAGATAGCCGACATCCTGTGGGCCGGGGCTGGCTTCGGGGTGGCCTTGGAAGCAGAACACGGGTTTGTCGGTCAGCTCGATGCCTTGCAAGGTATTGTCGAACAAGGATTTGTGGGTAATCCTTGCGTTGGCAGGCAGGGTGTCGGCATCAACGGCGAAGCCGTGGTTTTGGCTGGTGATGACGACTTTGCCGCTGTCCAAATCTTGTACGGGGTGATTTGCGCCGTGGTGGCTGAAGTGCATTTTCAGAGTTTTTGCGCCGATGGCGAGGCTGATGAGCTGGTGTCCCAAGCAGATGCCGAAGATGGGTTTGCCGCTTGCCATCAGTTTTTGCACGGCTTCGATGGCGTAGGTGCATGGCTCGGGGTCGCCGGGGCCGTTGGAGAGGAACACGCCGTCGGGGTTGAGCGCCAACACGTCTTCCGCGCTGGTTTGGGCGGGGACGACGGTCAGGCGGCAGCCGCGTGCGGCAAGCATACGCAGGATGTTGGTTTTCACGCCGAAATCGTAGGCGACGACGTGGAACGGCTGTTCGGCAGGGGTAACGAAACCTTTGCCCAGCGCCCATTCGCCTTCGGTCCATTCGTAGGCTTCTTGGCAGGAAACTTCTTTTGCCAAATCTTTGCCGACCATGCTGCCAAACGCGGCGATGAGTTCTTGCGCTTTTTCAACCGTAACGTCCGCGCCGGTCAAAATCGCGCCACCTTGTGCGCCTTTTTCGCGCAGCAGCGTGGTCAAGCGGCGGGTGTCGATGTCGGCGATAGCGACGGTTTTGTTGCGCACCAGATAGTCGTGCAGGCTTTCGGAGGCGCGGAAGTTGCTGTGCAGCAGCGGCAGGTCGCGGATAATCAAGCCTGCGGCATAAACGCTGCGGCTTTCTTCGTCTTCGGCGTTGGTGCCAGTATTGCCGATGTGGGGGTAGGTGAGGGTAACGATTTGTTTGCAATAGGACGGGTCGGTCAGGATTTCCTGATAGCCGGTCATGGAAGTGTTGAACACGACTTCGCCGGAAGTCGAACCTTCGTAACCGATTGATGTGCCGTGAAATACGCTGCCGTCAGCGAGAACGAGAAGAGCCGGAGTGGTCATGATGGAATCCTGTTTGCCTGATGATGGTCGGTTCGAAAAAAATGGGTCAGGCCGTCTGAAAAATAAAAATTGTTTACAAAAAAGACAGCCTTCGGAAATCTCGGCTAAAAAAAAACACGCTCCGCAGCTTTGATTTTGCTGTGTAACGTGCTTTTTCAGACATAGCTGCCTATGCCGTAGAAGCAATGCATTCTACGTCAAAAAGCCATATCGTTCAAGCTGTGTTTTGGCAACGGATTTTCCCTTTACAATCATGAAGTCTGTTTCATTTTCGCCATTGTTCGCCACATTAGACAAAAAAACAGCCCGAACCCCACATAAATGACATCGTAAATGTTAGAATCGCATTCCGAGAAAATAAAAACAACGTCATCATCCGTTAACCGACGATTTTATGAAAAAAGAACGCATTATGAAAAACAAATCTTCACGTTGCCCCGGCTCCATCCGTCCGATGATTTACAGCATCGCCTCCGCGCTCGCCTTGATGAGCGGGGTGGCAAATGCCGCAGCAGGCGAGTTCGCCAAAGTCCCACTGTATCTGCAAAATGAATCTAAAATTAATAAACAGCCCGAAGTTAAACACAACATTATGCTGTTTATTGATGATTCAGGTAGTATGGATGAATATATTGGCAGTAAAACCCGTATTCAGATTACAAAGGATGCGTTAAGTAAAGTTTTGGAGGAACATGGTAGTACATTTAACTGGGCATTGCAGACTTTAAATAATAGCGGTGGGAGCGATACTCCTGATGACAAAGGATTTACCATGCCGGCAACTGAGATTGCCAAGAGGGTAAAAAGTATTAAGGCCAAAGGAGGTACGCCGACTACCTCGCGTTATTTCGAGTTGGTCAGTCAAATTGTGATGCCGAATGTGAAATACCGTTGCCAGAAATCATATGTGGTTTTGATGTCTGACGGTGATGCCAATTTGAGCTGTGGTTTGGATAATACAGGATACAAATGGCCTAAGTCTGATTTTAAATATGGGGATTTAAGCCGCTATTCGGATTATTATCGACGAAATATTTCTCTGGAAGAACCAAAGTATAGAGAAGCATATAATTATTTTGGGTATAGGCAGGCGGGTTCTTGTCAGAAGCGGGAATTGGGGGCATATGATACCTCTTGGGATATAGATGATGGCTTAGCTTTCTTCAGTAAAAAACTTGCAGAGCAGGATTTTAAAACCGACGGAACGGATGCTGCAGGTAAAAGCTGGAACGGCGATCCTAAAGATCCTGCCGATTACAGTAAACAACTGGTGCAGACCTTTACCGTAGGCTTCGGGCAAGGTATTTCGCCCACAGGAAAGAGGTATTTGCAGCTGGCTGCCAGCCGCCCCGAGTATTATTATGAGGCAGATAAACCCGAAAGTTTGTCGAAGGTATTTAACGACATTGTAGAGCAGATTAAATCTGGCACGAAAAATGTGGGTTACGACGATGTTGGTGCGACCGCGCCTGCAACGACCAGCAGCAGCCTGCCTGAGATGTCGGCAGTTATCGGTTTGAAAACAAACTCTTGGAGTAGCCAGATTATTTTCCAAAGATTAGGGAAGGATGGTCGTCGTAGTGAAGAATTGAAGCTGTACCCGTCGTTTGCAAACCGTAAAACCCTGATTAATACGGGTTCAAGTACTTATTTTATTAATAATATTCCCAATAATACTTTAAACAATGCCTATTTTGATATTGCAGATGCAGCTAATGGTAAAAATTCGGATGAATGGCGTGATTTGCTGAATTGGACGGGGCGTATCGGTGATGATAAATCAATACAAGATAAATCAAAAAACACACCGTACAGTCAAGTTTACCGTATTCGGGAAGGTGATCAGCGTGATTTGGGCGATATTTTGGACGGTTCGGTTGCTGCTATCGGTAATAAGGCCAAGTATAAAGTTGGCAACGATACGATCAAGCGTCAGAAATATATGGTTGCGGCTGCGAATGACGGCATGGTGCATTTGTTCCAAACCTCGTCAGATGCAAATCATCCGTATGAACTGAAAGTCAGCTACATCCCTTCGACAATGGAGCGGGATGTCGCAGATGGTAATAATGTGAAGACGGTTACTTTGGCAAAAGTTTTGAAAAATATTGCCAAAGACAGCTATACGTCGTCTATTACCAATCATGAATATATGGTTAACGGCGGATTTACCTTGCGTCAGACTTCTGAAAATGATACTCAGCGCGTATTTATGTTTGGTGCGATGGGTCAGGGTGGTCGTGGTGCCTATGCCCTGAATATCGGCGGTAATGTAGATAAAGCTACCAAAACAGGTTTGGATGTCACTGATACCGAGTGGAATAAAACAGTTCCATTGTTTGAAACCATCAAAGGTGAGAAAAACACATTGGGCTATACCATTGGTACGCCGCAAATTGGGCGTGTCTCGGTCAGCAGACCTGCCGATAACGGACGTGTAGATATAAAAGAAAACATTCGCTATGCAGGTTTTCTTGCCAGCGGTTATCGTGTTGAAGATAAAGCCGATACGAAAAATGAAACAGCATTGTATGTATATGAAATGCTAGGTAAGGAAGTTGGTACAGGCGATAAGCGTGGTAACGATACAGGTAAAGCACCGGGCGATTTGTTGAAAAAAATCGAAGTTCAAGACGGTGTAGGCGGTCTGTCCACGCCGACCCTTGTGGACACTGATTTTGATGGTGTAATTGATGTTGCGTATGCGGGCGACCGTGGAGGCAATATGTATCGTTTTGACCTGCGCGGCGAAAAACCGGACAACTGGAAGGTTGTTAAAATCTTTACGGGTTCACCCAGCAAACCGATTACCTCCGCACCTGCCGTTTCACGCCGCAGAGCAAACGAATATGTCGTGATTTTCGGTACGGGCAGTGAGATTTATCAAAATGATCTGACCAATAAAGACAAGCAATCTATTTACGGTATTTATGAAGATTTGACACCGAATCAGACCGTAACCGCTGCTTCCGAAAGTGATTTGCAGCAACAAGAGTTTCGTCCTGAAGAAAAAGGAAAAGAAGGCTATATTTATCTAACTAACAACCAGGTTGCCAAAACCCAAAAAGGTTGGAAAATCGATTTGCGTGATGGTGAACGGGTAAACGTCAAACCGACTATGATCTTGCGTACTGCTGTTGTGACTGTGCGTCGCTATGATTCTGTTACAGAGGAAAAATCTGCAGGTGCCGATGTTTGTTTACCAGCAAGTACGAGCGTGAAAACTGCAGCAAAAACTTCGTTCATTGGTGTGAATGCTGATAATGGAGGTGCATTGAACGCACGCAGCGCGCGTTTTACGCCTGATACCGTTATTCGGAAGCTGGACGGCTTTGGTATGCAATACGCCAATGGTTTGACTCAGGATGGGGTTATCAACTTTACCTTCCTCAATCCGAGCAAATTGGATGATTCCCCTGTGACCGCAGACGGGGATTCAGGTGGTACGGGTACGGATAAAGAGCTTTCTGTTACGTCGAGTACGCCAAATAACAAATGCTTCTCCAATAAAGTAACCCGCAGCCTACTGTTAAATAAGGGTGAGTCTCTGGCAGTTGAGGGTGGTCGTATCTGTGGTTTGAAACGTATCAGCTGGCGCGAGCTGTTTTTCTGATTGGTTCGTGCAAACGAATGAAGACCAAGAGGTCGTCTGAAACTTGGAAACAGGTTTTCAGACGACCTTTGTTTTATAGTGGATTAACTTTAAACCAGTACGGTATTGCCTCGCCTTGCCATACTATCTGAGACCTTTGTAAAAAAGTCTTTCCCCCAACAGCCGAAACCTAAACAAAGGTTTTCGGCTGCTTTTGTTTCAAATATCCACTGATTCTATTCAAATACCCCTTAATCCTCCCCGGACGCCTCATAATCAGGCATCCGGACCGCCTTTTAGGCGCAAACAGGCACACTTAGCATGTTGGCGGCTTTCAACAGGTTTAAACACATCGCCTTCAGATGGCTTTGCGCACTCACTTTAATCAGCCCGAAATAGGCTGCCCGGGCATAGCGGAATTTACGGTGCAACGTACCAAAGCTCTGTTCGACCACATAACGGGTCTTTGACAAATATCGGTTACGTTTGGTTTGCGCTTCCGTCAGCGGACAGTTGCGGTGGGCTTTGCGCATAATGCCGTCCTGCAGCCGATGCTCTTTCAGATGTTGCCGGTTTTCCTTACTGTCGTAGCCTTTGTCGGCATAGACGGTCGTATCTTTGGATAGTCCTTCCAACAAAGGCGACAGGTGGTTGCACTCATGGGTATTGGCGGGGGTAATGTGCAGTTTCTCGATATAGCCTTCTTCATCGGTACGGGTATGTTGT
>NZ_KV810292.1:0-28679 GCF_001812735.1 Neisseria sp. HMSC069H12 | reverse complement strand
GGGGGATGTCCAACTTTTGGGGTGCAGTTCAATGGTTTCAGACGGCCTTTATTACAGCCAAAAGTTTTTGTCTAAGTCCTTAGAGCAATACTTTTTCTACACCGCCGTTATTGGCTTTTTTTACAAACTCGTCCAGCCAGTTTTCGCCGAGGATGTGTTTCGCCATTTCGATGACGATATAGTCTGCAGGCATATTGTTGTCGTCGGTGTAGCGGCTCAAGCCTTGCAGGCAGGCTGGGCAGGAGGTAAGCATTTTGACGGGTTCGCCCTGCGGCAGCTCTTTGAGGTTTTTCTCAATTTCCTCTTGTTTGCGGAACTTGACTTGGGTGGCGATGTCAGGCCGTTTGACGGCGAACATGCCGGATTCACCGCAGCAGCGGTCGCTTAGGACGACTTTCTGCCCCATGAGGCTGCTGGCCATTTGGGTGGCATTCATGGTTTTGATGGGCGTGTGGCAGGGGTCGTGGTAGAGGTATTGCTGACCTTTCACGCCGTTCAGTTGTACGCCTTTTTCGAGCAGGTATTCGTGGATGTCGATGATGCGGCAGCCGGGGAAGATTTCTTCGAAGCGGTATTTTTCGAGCTGGTCATAGCAGGTGCCGCAACTGACGACGACGGTTTTGATGTCGAGGTAGTTGAGGGTGTTCGCCATGCGGTGGAAGGCGACGCGGTTGTTGGTACTCATTTGTTCGGCTTTTGCCTTGTTGCCGCCCGCGTCCTGCGGATAGCCGCAACACATATAGCCGGGCGGCAGGACGGTTTGTACGCCGACGTACCAGAGCATGGCTTGGACGGCGAGTCCGATTTGGCTGAACAGGCGTTCGGAACCGCAGCCGGGGAAATAGAACACGGCTTCGGCATCTTCGGGCGCATCGGGGTTGCGGATGATGGGGATGCTTTTATCGTCTTCGATGCCGAGCATGGAGCGCGGTGTTTTGGCGGGCACGCTTTTGGGCAAAGGACGGTTGATGAAGTGGATGATTTGTTCTTTAACCGGGGTGGTGCCGACGGTGGCTTTGGGTTCGGCTTTTTGTTTTTTGGTGCCGACGGGCAGGATTTTGCCGATTTTGTAGGCGAAGTTCTGCGCGGGGAAGCCGGTCTGTATCATGGCGGCGCGCAGGGCTTTGATGGTTTTCGGGCCGGTAGCGTTCAAAAATGCCATGCCCATAGATGCGGCGGGTGCGAAGCGTTTGTGGCCGGAATCGGCAAGGTAGTTGCGGATGGCTACGGTTACATCGCCGAAGTCGATGTTGACGGGGCAGGGTTTGACGCAGCGGTGGCACACGGTGCAGTGGTCGCCGATGTCCATGAGTTCTTCAAAGTGTTTGATGGAAACGCCGCGGCGGGTTTGTTCTTCGTATAAGAAGGCTTCGGTCAAGAGCCCCACGCCGAGGATTTTGTTGCGCGGGCTGTACAGCAGATTGGCGCGCGGAACGTGGGTGGAGCAGACGGGTTTGCATTTGCCGCAGCGCAGGCAGTCTTTGACGGAATCGGCGATGGTGCCGAGGTCTGATTTTTCCATAATCAGCGATTCCGCGCCCAAAAGCTCGAAGGACGGCGTGTAGGCGTTGCGTAAGTCCGAACCTTTCATCAGTTTGTGACGGTTGAAGGTGTGCTTGGGATCGACTTGGTTTTTGTAGTCCCAAAACGGCTGCAAATCTTCATCGGTCAGAAATTCGAGCTTGGTGATGCCGATGCCGTGTTCGCCCGAAATCACGCCACCGAGCGAACGGGCAAGCTTCATGATGCGCTCGACCGAACGATAGGCCGTCTGAAGCATTTGGGCGTCGTCTGAATTGACGGGGATGTTGGTATGGACGTTGCCGTCGCCGGCGTGCATATGCAGGGCGACGAAGACTCTGCCGCGCACGGTTCTGGCGTGGATTTTGCCCAAACCTTCGATGATTTTGGTGTCGGTTTTGCCGCTGAAGATTTCGGCGAGCGGTTTCATTACGTCCTCTTTGACGGACACGCGCAGACGGAAGTCGCGGAATGCGGTGAAACAGCTCTCGTCGTCTTTGGCTTCGGGCGCGGCATGGACGGCTGCGCCGTAGCGGGCTTTGTAGTCGGCAAGCAGCGTGTCCAGATTGGCGAGCAACCAGTCCCAACGCGCTTTGACAGCGGAAACGTGGGCCAGGGCGTGTTTACCGCGTTCGCCCAACAGTTCGGCGGTCGGCAGGTCTGTTCCCATTTTGTCGATGGGGAGTTTGTCGGACAGATATTGCTCTAAGGCTGCACAGAGTTTGAGTTTGTTTTGGATGGAAAGCTCAATGTTGATGCGTTCGATGCCGTCTGAATACTCGCCGAGCCTTTCGAGTGGGATTACCACGTCTTCGTTGATTTTAAAGGCGTTTGTGTGTTTAGCAATGGCTGCGGTGCGGCTGCGGTCAAGCCAGAAGGTTTTACGGGCTTCGGGAGATATGGCGATAAAGCCTTCGCCATCGCGTGCGCGGGCAAGTTCGCAGATGTGTTCGGCGGCTGCCTGTACGGCTGCTTCGTCGTCGGAAACCACGTCTGCCAGCAAGACCATTTTAGGTCGGCCTTTGCCTGCTGCTTTGGTGGCATAACCGACGGCACGGACATAACGCCAGTCTAAATGCTCCAAACCGGCCAGTCGTACACTTTCATGGGCAAGCAAGAAGTCGCGGATTTCGACAATGGACGGCGTAGCGGTGGCGACCGTACCGAAAAACTCCATACACACAGTACGCGTGTATTTCGGCATTTTATGCAATACGAAGGCGACGCTGGTGATGATGCCGTCCGTGCCTTCTTTCTGCACGCCGGGCAGACCGCTCAAGAATTTGTCGGTAACGTCTTTGCCCAAACCGACTTTGCGGAATTTGTGACCGGGAATTTCCAAACGTTCGGTTTTAACGATGTTGATGCCGTCTGAATCCAGCGTGTGTACGTCGAACACGGCAATTTCTTCATCGTGGATTTTGCCGAAATTGTGGCGTACACGTTCGATAAGCAGCCATTCGCCCTGCGGGTTGACCATCTGCCAGTAGGCGAGGTTGTCCAACGCCGTACCCCACAACACGGCTTTTTTGCCGCCCGCGTTCATCGCCACATTGCCGCCCACGCAGGACGCGTCGGCGGAAGTCGGATCGACGGCGAACACCAAACCCGCCTGATGCGCGGTTTCTTCCACCCGCCGCGTTACCACACCCGCGCCGCAATGGATAATCGGATGTTTGCCGTCCAAGCCCGCCAGTTCTACAAATTCGACGCCACGATGCTTGTCGAGCTTTTCCGTATTGATGACCGCGCTGTTTGCATCCAAAGGCACGGCGCCGCCGGTATAACCCGTGCCACCGCCGCGCGGAATAATGACCAAATCCAGCTCGATTAAGGCGCGCACCAAAGGCGCGATTTCTGCCTCAGTGTCGGGATTGACGACGACAAACGGATATTCCACGCGCCAGTCGGTCGCATCGGTAACGTGCGTTACCCGCGCCAGCCCGTCGAACATAATATTGTGCGGCTTGGTGATTTTGCTCAAACGCTCCAAAATCTGCCGCCGCTTTTGGCGCGTTTCGTCAAAGCTGCCGTCAAAACGCTCGACCGCCTTTTCCGCCGCTGCGACCAATACATCGACTTGCGGATTGTCGTCGCGGCGTTTGCGGATTTCGTTCAACCGGTGGCGCATTTCCCGCACCAGCGCGGCGCGGCGTTTCGGATGCTCCAGCAAATCGTCGACCAGATACGGATTGCGCACGACCACCCAAATATCGCCCAACACTTCAAATAACATCCGTGCCGAACGCCCCGTCCTGCGCTGTCCGCGCAAGTCTTGCAGAATCTGCCACGCTTCATCGCCCAACAGTCGGATGACGATTTCGCGGTCGGTATAAGAAGTATAGTTATAGGGAATTTCTCGAATACGCTGAGGGGCAGTAGTCGTGGTCATGGTTGTGTTCCGTTGATGGATGTAATGTTTTTATATTAAAGGCCGTCTGAAAAATGCAATTTCTTCTTGATGGCGTAAAGTGTTAATGTAGTGTAATTTTCGATATTTTTCAACGGAAAAGACAATAAACATTCCAATGGGAATGATTTGCAACTAGGTAATATTGTTTACAATCTTGTCGTGTAAATGGTTTTCAGACGGCCTGATAGATTTTATCGCTTGAGTTTTTCTGTAAAACCGCTATAATGCGTTTCTTCTATGGCGGGTCTCCTCGCCTGGTAATTCGGAACAACGGGTCAGGGGCGGAAGCCAGCAGCCCACTCTGATGAGCCAGTGCCGGGGGTTCGGCTCGCCACCTTATTCAAAAATGCCGGAGATGGTTAAGTCTCCGGTATTTTTCATTGTATAAAGCGTAATAAAAAGGCCGTCTGAAATCTCATTTTCAGACGACCTTTGAGTTTATGAGCCAGCTATTTATGCTTCTTCTGATTTGGTATTGGGCAAAACGCAGTTCAGGATAATGGCCAATACGGCGCACAAACCTACACCGGCGAAGCTCAAAGTACCTACTTTGATAATCATGCCGCCGATACCGGTGGTCAATACGGAGCTGACGATAACCAGATTTTTCGGCTGCATCAAATCGACTTTCGCATCAATCAATGTTTTGATGCCCAAAGAGGCGATTGTACCGAACAGCAGCAACATAATACCGCCCATAACCGGCATGGGAATCGAAGCCAAAAACGCGTTAAATTTACCGAAAAACGCCATAAAAATTGCAAAAATTGCCGCCCAAGTCATGATGACGGGATTGCTGTTTTTGGTAATCATCACCGCGCCGGTTACTTCGCCGTAAGTGGTTACAGGAGGGCCGCCAATCAAACCGGCCACACACACGCCCAAGCCGTCGCCTGCGAGGGTTTTGTCCAAGCCTGGATCTTTGGTGTAGTTTTTGCCGGTTACATTACCGATGGCCATAATGCCGCCGATGTGTTCGATGGCCGGGGCAATGGCAACGGGCAACATAAACAAGGCAGCCTGCCAGTTGACTTGAGGCGTTTCAAAATGAGGGATCGCAAACCAAGGAGCGTTGATGATGGCGCTGGTATCGACCAGGCCCATGATTAAAGCCAACACATAGCCGGAAGCCACGCCGATCAGAATCGGAATCAGCTTCATCATTTTGCTGCCGAAGACAGAAACAATGACGGTTACCGCAAAGGTAAAGCCGGAGAGAATCAGCGAGTCGATATAGTCGATGACCTGTTTTCCATCTGCCTGACCCATGGCCATGCTGCTGGCTGCAGCGGCCACGGACAAGCCGATTACCATAATCACCGGGCCGATAACCACGGGCGGCAATAGCTTGTGTACCGCATCTAGACCACGCCATCTGATCAGCGCGGCAAAGACAAAGTACATGAAACCTGCCGCAAACAGGCCGAACATGGTAGAAGGCAGGCCCCATTCGCCGATGGAGTAGATAATCGGCGCAATAAAGGCAAAAGAAGAACCGAGGAAAATCGGCACTTTACGTTTGGTAACCAATTGGAACAACAAAGTGCCCAAGCCTGCGCCCAATAATGCTAAAGCTGGGTTCAGTCCCGTCAGTAGCGGTACAAGCACCATGGCACCGAATGCGACAAACAAAATCTGCGCACCGGCTACCGCTGTTTTAAGCTGGTTCATAAAAGCTCCGAAGAAAATTCAAACGGCGCAGATTATACTGATTTATCCTAGTCGTGAACATTTATTTACAAAAGGCCGTCTGAACAAACGTAATGAATACACCTGTTCAGACGGCCTTGTTCGATAGCGAATGGTTAATGACTTATTAAAATCGATTAGGAAAATTTTTAGCCGCGAGTTTCGCGCCAAACCAGATAATCGCGCAGGGGCGGCATGGGCGGATTGATGCAGTGCGGACAGATGCCGGTTGTATCTTCATCATCGCTGTCGATATGGTAGTCGTTTGGATCGAAGCGCACCTGCTGCATGACGGCTTGCGCCAAAGCCTGCGCCTGTACGACATCAAAGCGGAATTTTTCAAGGATTTCGTTTAATAGGCGGATTTCGCCGTCGCTGAAAGATTCGCTGTGTTTGACAATGAAGCGTTGATAATCTTCATTGCTGATTTTTTCGTGAAGTAAATCGGTCTGGATAGTCATGATTTTTATTGTTGAAATAAGATGGTCAAGATGCAGATTATAGCGGATATTGTGGCGGATGTTTCAAAGTCCGTGTTCTGGTTCAGAAAGTGTTCCTGTTTTGGTTTTTTTCGGTATTAGGTTGTTTAATTTAGAGTTAATTGCTTGGTAATCGTCGCTATAAAAAAATTCTCCGATGTATATGGTTTTACCATGATAAACAAATGACCATGCACCTTGTTTACTATTTGGTTGTCGTAAGGGGCTGGAGATGGTGGATGTATTCCTTCTCTGACTCAAATAGTTACGCAGTGTGATTTTAGTGTTTTTAGTATTTGCATAGTTCTCATGTGGCTGCCATTGTGATATTTCTACGAGTGAAAATTTTTTACCTTTTCCCAATCCAAACAGCGCGAATTGGTGTGAAAGTATTCCATTTTGAACATGGATACGTTCTTGTCCAAAAAGTTGCCACAGTAAATCATAAATACATTGGCAAGAAAGCAGGCCTAAAAATATGAGGAGGATGATATTAAATGTTGATTCAAAGTTTAAATTTGGAATGTTTGCCAATATCAATAGTACGATTGCAAGATCTCTGCAAGTTAATAGAAGTTTGAGTCTGTTGCGTATAATTTTTGCTGATAAGGTAATTTTGCTAGGTGTTTGTTCAATTTTATAACGTGAAGTTGCCATCAATAGCCTCCTACTTTTTCAGTCTGATACGCTTTTTGAATCGGTCTAATTTGTGCTAAGCGGGCATGATCGACTTGTTCGGCAATTAAATGGGCTTTGCCTTGTGCGCGGCACTCGGCGGCAATTTTGCCTGCATCTACTTGGTTGGAGGCCTCAAGTAAGGCCAGCCAATGTTCACGTTGCGGATAGGGGGCGTCTTCAAGGTTCAGACGGCCTTGTTTGTCGGCCACGCAGACGTTTAAGGCCGTCTGAAAACGTTCGGGGCGGCGGAATGCGTCGGTTTTTTTCAAAACATTCAAAATGGTTTTGCTTTTGAACTGCCCGACTTGATGGAGCATGATGTGCCAACGGCAGACAAGTTCGGCAAGCTCGGCGCAGTGTTTGGGCGCGCGCAGGCGTTGATTGACTTCGCGGACGGGTTCGACGCCGTTGACGTCGTGTCTGTAGTGTTTTGGCAGAATATCGGCCGGTGTTTTTGCCTTGCCCAAGTCGTGCAATAAGGCGGCATAGCGTTCGGCGAGGGACAAATTCATCTCGGCAGCTCGTTGTACAACCATCAGCGTATGAATACCGCTGTCGATTTCAGGATGATAGTCGGCGCGTTGCGGTACGCCGAAAAGGGCATCAAGTTCGGGCAGTAAAACTTTGAGTGCGCCGCATTCGCGCAAAACTTCAATCATTCGGCGTGGATTTTTCTCCATCAAACCTTTTGCCAGCTCCTGCCAGACGCGTTCGGCAATCAGAGCATCCGCTTCGCCGTTTTCTACCATTTGCCGCATCAGCGACATGGTTTCATCGGCAATTTGAAAACCATAACGCGCGGCAAAACGGGCGATACGCAAAATCCGCACGGGGTCTTCGACAAAGGCAGGCGAAACGTGGCGCAGGATGCCGGCTGCCAAGTCTTGTTGTCCGCCAAAAGGGTCGATGATTGTGCCGTCTGAATCCTGAGCCATGGCATTGATGGTCAGGTCGCGGCGCATCAGGTCTTGTTCCAGCGTAACGTCTTTATTGGCATGAAAGCTGAATCCGGCGTAGCCTTTGGCGGTTTTGCGTTCGGTACGGGCGAGGGCGTATTCTTCGTGGCTGTCCGGATGGAGAAAGACGGGAAAATCCTTGCCGACAGGTTGATAGCCTTGAGCCAGCATGGTTTGCGCATCTGCACCGACGACTACCCAATCGCGGTCTTTGACGGGCAGGCCTAACAGATGGTCGCGGACGGCGCCGCCGACAAGATAGGTTTTGATGGTTTGTGTATTCATATAAAAATCGAATGATATAAAAAGGCCGTCTGAAAAGCCGTATTGGGTTTTCAGACGGCCTGAGTCAGAACGCTATTATGACGCTTTAGGCTTGTTGCCGTCGATGATTTTCAAACCGGCGGAGACCAAGCTGCCGATGTCGGCAACGTTGGCAGGCATAATCAGCGTGTTGCTTTCTTTAGCTAAATTGCTGAAGGCGGCAACGTATTGCTCGGCAACTTTCAGGTTAACAGCTTCAGCACCGCCCTCGGAGCGGACAGCCTCAGCGATTTTGCGGATGGCGTCGGCGTTGGCTTCTGCCACCAGGCGCAGGGCTTCGGCTTCACCTTGTGCGCGGTTGATGCGGGCGATTTTTTCACCGTTTGACGCGTTGATGGCGGCTTGCGCTTCACCTTCGGATTGTTGGATTTCTGCTTCGCGCTGACCGCTGGCAAGGTTGATCTGCTCGATTTTACGGCCTTCGGATTCTGCAATGCGCGCGCGTTTTTCACGTTCGGCGGTAATTTGTGCCTGCATTGAGCGCAGAATTTCTTGCGGTGGAACCAAGTCTTTGATTTCGTAACGCAATACTTTCACGCCCCATGCGCCTGCCGCTTCGTCCAAAGCAGCAACAACAATGCTGTTGATTTCGTCGCGCTCTTCAAAGGTTTTATCCAATTCCATGCGACCGATGACAGAGCGCAAAGTTGTCTGCGCAAGCTGGGTAATCGCCATGATGTAGTTGCTGGAACCATATGAAGCAAGTTTAGGATCGGTAACTTGGAAATAGATGATGCCGTCCACAGTCAGCTGAGTGTTGTCGCGGGTAATACAGACTTGGCTGGGAACATCCAAAGGAACTTCTTTCAGCGAATGACGATAGGCGACGCGGTCGATGAATGGGATAAGGATGTTCAGACCTGCAGTCAGCGCTTTGTGAAAACGGCCTAATCGTTCGACCACATAAACTTCCTGCTGCGGTACAACGATAAAGGATTTGAAACCAAAAACAACAACGACGATGAAGAAGAGGACGATGGGGCTGAGCAGAAATTCCATAATGTTTCCTTATGATGATGATTGGGAGAGTGTGCGGATAATCAGAAGATTACCGTTTTTGGCAGTAATGACTGCGCTTGAGGCCGTCTGAAAAGTATCTTGAGGCCGTTCGGCTTGTGCCTGCCAGTGTGTACCGCGGTAGGCGACTTCGTAAATATTGTCATGCAGGTGGCGTAGGATGCGGACGTTTTGCCCAATATCAAAGTCATCGTTGAGCGCTTGGGAAGCCAAGCGGTTTTTCAGACGGCCGTGTACCAGCCAGATACCGAGTGCGCTGATGATGGCGGCGGTCAAAACGGCGGCAGAAAAGTGTCCGCTTAATCCGTATATGATTCCGGCAGCGGCCAGCGCTACGCTGACTACCAAAAGATAAACCGTTCCGATAAATAATTCGACAATCAGAACAACGGCGGCGGCAACAAACCATATCGTCATGCGGCATATCCTTTTAATAATCTTTTGATAATCTTTATCATAATGGCAACAGCTTGAAATGAAAAGGCTAAGGTTGAAATTTATTTCAGTTATAATAAGTCCGTTCAAATACGGAGCGGCAAATAATGCAGACTTGGCACGAGGCAATTGGTGCGGAAAAAGAAAAGGCGTATTTTCAAACGATTTTGGAGAAGGTACGCCATGAAAGGCAGGCGGGGATAACCGTTTATCCACCTGAACGCGATGTATTCAATGCCTTTCGGACGACTGAATTTGGAAATGTAAAAGTAGTGATTTTGGGGCAAGACCCGTATCACGGCGCGGGTCAGGCGCATGGTTTGGCGTTTTCCGTGCAACCTGAAATTGCAGTGCCGCCGTCGCTGGTTAATATTTATAAAGAGTTGGCGACGGATATTGAGGGCTTTCAGATTCCGCAACACGGCTATTTGCAGCATTGGGCGGAACAGGGCGTGTTGCTGTTGAACACGGTATTGACTGTCCGTGCCGGTTTGGCGCATTCCCATGCGACTTTTGGCTGGGAGGCGTTTACCGATGAAGTCATCCGACAATTGGATAAGGAACGCGAGCATTTAGTCTTTATGCTGTGGGGCAGCCATGCGCAGAAGAAAGGCGCGTTTATCGACCGCAACCGTCATTTGGTGCTGACTGCGCCGCATCCTTCGCCTTTATCGGCATATCGCGGCTTTTTCGGCTGCAAACATTTTTCGCAGGCAAACGCTTATTTGCAGGCGCATGGTTTAGAGCCGATTGATTGGCAGGTTTAATAAGATAAAAGGCCGTCTGAAAGCAGATTTTCAGACGGCCTTATGATTTAGTCTCAAATCGAATATTCAATCAGTTCGTTTTGAGAAAAGACATAAACCTGTTTTGGAATCAGCTTCAATTCTTTGCCTTCGGCGATTTGGTAACGCGCTGCATCGCTGCCAGCCAGCGTGATATGCACGTCTTGTTTGTCGTGTTTGACCAAAATATGCGTCAATGCGCCGACGGCGTGGATTTTTTCGATTTTGGTACGGATCATCGGGGTTTCGTGTTCGGCGGCAAGCTGCCATTCGTGTGGTCGGATGTAGCCGATAGCAGTTTGCTCCTGCCATTTGTAGTGCGCGTCCAATTTCCATGCGAAGCCGTTGTAATGCCAGATGCCTTTTTCGATTCTGCCTTCGAAGGCATCGGTTTCGCCTAAGAACTCGGTAACGAAGGCGTTTTCAGGTTTGCGGTAAATGGCTTCGGCGCTGCCGGTTTGTTCAATTTTGCCGTGGTTCATGACGACGATTTCGTCGGAAACTTCGAGGGCTTCTTCTTGGTCGTGCGTCACCAAAATGCTGGTTACGCCCAAGTTGTGATGAATATCGCGCAGCCAGGTGCGTAATTCTTTGCGTACTTTGGCATCCAGCGCGCCGAAGGGTTCATCCAAAAGCAGGAGTTTGGGTTCGACAGCGAGGGCGCGGGCAAGGGCGATGCGCTGGCGTTGGCCGCCGGAGAGCTGGTGCGGATAGGATTTGGCGAGGTGGGAGAGCTGCACGAGTTTGAGCAGTTCTTCGACTTTGGTGCGGATTTGTTCTTTGGACGGGCGTTCGGACTTGGGCAATACGGTCAAACCGAAAGCGACGTTGTCAAACACGTTCATGTGGCGGAAGAGGGCGTAGTGTTGGAACACGAAGCCGACTTTGCGCTCGCGCACATGCTTGGCGGTAACGTCTTGGCCGTCAAAGAGAATTTGGCCGCCGTCGGCGTTTTCCAATCCGGCGATAATGCGCAGGAGTGTGGTTTTGCCGCAGCCGGATGGGCCGAGCAGGGAAACGAGTTTGCCGGTGGGGACGTTGAGGTTGATGTTTTTCAGCGCGTGGAACGCTCCGAAGTGTTTGTTTAGATTTTGAATAGTAATGCTCATGCTGCGTTCCTTTCGGCGGCGGCGAGTTTTTTATCTTGTAATTTGGTGATGATGTTTTGCACCAGCAAGGTGGCCAAGGCTAAAAGTGCCAATACGCCGGAGAGGGCGAATGCGCCGGTGAAGTTGTATTCGTTGTAGAAGATTTCGACCAAAAGCGGGATGGTGTTGGTTTCGCCGCGGATGTGTCCCGATACTACGCTGACCGCGCCGAATTCTCCCATCGCGCGGGCGTTGGTGAGGATGATGCCGTAGAGCAGCGCCCATTTGATGTTGGGCAGGGTAACGCGCCAAAACATCTGCCAGCCGCTTGCGCCGAGTATCAGCGCGGCCTGTTCTTCGCTGTCGCCCTGCGCCTGCATTAAAGGAATGATTTCGCGTGCGACAAAGGGGAAGGTAACGAACAGCGTCGCCAAAATAATGCCGGGGATGGCGAAGATAATCTGTATGCCTTGCGCTTCGAGCCAGCCGCCCAATGCCGTGTGCGCGCCGAACAATAAGACGAACATCAAACCGGCTACCACGGGTGATACGGAAAACGGCAAATCGAGCAGGGTAGTCAGCAACTGCTTGCCGCGGAAGTCAAAACGGGTTAGCAGCCACGCCATCGCCACGCCCAATACGGCATTGACGGGAACGACAATCAGCGCGGTAATCAGCGTCAATTTGATGGCAGACCATGCCTCGGGATCGGTCAAGGATTGCAGGTACAAATCCCAACCGCCTTTCAGTGCTTCGTAAAATACGGCGATAAGCGGTACGACCAGCATCAGCAGCAGAAAGCCCAAGGCAGTAGCGGTCAGCAATACGCGCAGCCAGCGCGGTTCGCTCAGGTTTGGATTGGTAGAATGGGTTTTCATGTTAGTGAAGCCTCTATTTATTCTTGTATCCGTTTAGGCCGTCTGAAAAATGTTTGCTTGATGTTTCAGACGGCCTGTTGTTTGTTAAACCTTCGCTCCGGCGCGGCGGCTCAAAGTCCATTGCATGATGTTTAAAATCAGCAGGATGACAAACGAAATCATCAGCATAAACAGAGCAACGGCTGATGCACCCTGAGCATCGTATTGCTCCAGTTTGCCGGTAATAATCAAGGGCAGGATTTCAGACACCATCGGAATATTGCCCGCGATAAAAATGACCGAGCCGTATTCGCCGGTAGAGCGGGCAAACATCATGCCTGCGCCGGTCAACAGGGCCGGTGTGATTTCTGGCAAAAGGACGCGGCGGAACGTAGTCCAACGGCTTGCGCCCAAAGTCGCCGCCGCTTCCTCATATTCGCCCGATAATTCTTCCAATACTGGTTGCACGGCGCGGACGATAAAGGGCAGGCTGACGACAATCAGCGCAATCCAAATGCCGATAGGCGTAAACGCGATTTTGATGCCCAAAGGCTCGAAAAAACGGCCTATCCAGCCATTGGGCGCATACAGGGTTGCCAACGCAATGCCTGTTACCGCCGTCGGCAACGCAAACGGCAAATCGACCAAAGCGTTTACCAACCCTTTGCCCGGAAATTCGTAGCGCACCAATACCCAGGCAACCAACGTGCCGAACACAATATTGGTCAACATCGCATAAAACGACATTCGCAAACTCAGCCAGACGGCTGCCAAGACATTGGGTTCGGTAATCGTGTTCCAAAATCCGCTCCAGCCGATTTCCGCCGCTTTGGCCGCCATCATCGCAAACGGCAACACCACCAAAAGCGACAGGCACAAAACCGTCAAACCCAGGCTGAGTTTGAAACCCGGCAATACAGAAGGCGTTTTGAGTAACAACATAATGGCAATCGTCAGAATTTAATACACGCTTACTTTAACAAGGCCGTCTGAAAACTGGAAAGAATACTTTGTTTGGTATAAAGACGATTTTGTTATATTGAAAAGATGAAAAGGCCGTCTGAACATCAAATTTCAGACGGCCTTGCTGGTGTGGTAAGGATTAATAGGCAACAGGATCTTGAGATGCAGGCTGGCGTTGCGCCGCATCATAGTTTTCCTGAGCCGAGCGGACGGCTTTTTCCAAACCGTTGATCCGATCGAGATAGCGGGCATAGTTGCGTTCATTGCCATAACGCACTTTTTTGCCTTCTTCCAAATTTTTCTTGGCGGTATCTAAAGCACGCTTGGCCGCGCCGACATCAGTCGGATTGACCGGGGCGACAGCTTCTTCTGCCTGCTCGGCTTTGCTTGGGGAAATCGGCGTTGCCGGTGTTGAAACAGGCGCAGAAGTATATACGGACGGTTTGCCGATATTGCTGGCTTTGCAGTTTTTGCCGCCGGCTTGGGTATAGACTTTGCGGCCTGTGGAATCGGTACATTCAAAAATGGGCGCGGCGGAAACCGCAGTTGTCAACGTGAGCAGTAATGTGCTGATCCAGATTTTGTTCATTTTTTATTTTTCCTTAAAACCATTTCCACCAAACAAACAAAGCCGCAATCATGATGATGTTGGCGAAGAGGATGGGTTTCCACTGTCTGGGCGCGCGCCGCAATTCAGTGCCAGATCGCGTGCGTCGAATATAGAAAAACGGGCTGAGCAGCATGGAAGCGGCACATACCAAAATAATCACGGCATAATAGATTTTGTGCGTTTCCATATAGATTCTCCGTTTCAGACGGCCTGAAATGCTGCTTACAACGCGTTTTTGCGTGAAGTGTTGCCTGTTTTCATCTTGTATCGGGTATTGGACACATTTGCCATGGCCTCAATCCTGAGGTCTTTGCAAAAATATGCTACAATCGCGTCCGATTATAACATTCTATTTATAAAGGTTTTACGAATAATGATTTCTACCAACGGCATTACCATGCAGTTCGGCGCGAAGCCGCTGTTTGAAAACGTATCCGTCAAATTCTGCGAAGGTAACCGTTACGGCTTGATCGGCGCCAACGGCTCAGGCAAATCCACCTTCATGAAAATCCTCGGCGGCGATTTGGAACAGACTGCCGGTGAAGTAGCGATTGAAAACGGCGTGCGTTTGGGTAAATTACGCCAAGACCAGTTTGCCTACGAAGACATGCGCGTGCTGGACGTGGTGATGATGGGGCATACCGAAATGTGGGCGGCGATGACCGAGCGTGATGCGATTTACGACAATCCCGAAGCCACCGAAGACGACTACATGAAAGCCGCCGAACTGGAAGCCAAGTTTGCCGAATACGACGGCTACACCGCCGAAGCGCGCGCCGCCGAATTATTGAGCGGCGTGGGCATTTCCGAAGATTTGCACAATGCCACCATGGCGGAAGTCGCCCCGGGCTTCAAGCTGCGCGTATTGCTGGCGCAAGCCCTGTTCTCCAAACCTGATGTGTTGTTGCTTGACGAGCCGACCAACAACTTGGACATCAACACCATCCGCTGGCTGGAGGGGGTGTTAAACCAATACGACTCCACCATGATTATCATCTCGCACGACCGTCACTTCTTGAACGAAGTCTGCACCCATATGGCGGATTTGGACTACAACACCATCACCATCTATCCGGGCAACTACGACGACTACATGCTCGCCTCCGCCCAATCGCGCGAACGCGCCCTGAAAGACAATGCCAAGGCAAAAGAGAAACTGCAAGAGCTGCAAGAGTTCGTTGCCCGTTTCTCCGCCAACAAATCCAAAGCCCGCCAGGCAACCAGCCGTCTGAAACAGGCGGACAAAATCAAAGCCGAGATGGTCGAAGTCAAGCCTTCCACCCGCCAAAACCCGTATATCCGCTTTGAAGCCGATGAAAAAGCCAAGCTGCACCGTCAGGCGGTGGAAGTCGAAAATCTGGCCAAACGCTTTGAAACCCAGTTGTTCAAAAACCTGAGCTTCATCCTCGAAGCCGGCCAGCGCCTCGCCATCATCGGCCCCAACGGCGCGGGTAAATCCACCCTGCTGAAACTCCTTGCCGGCGCGTTCAACCCCGAATATTCAGACGGCCTCACCCCCGACGCAGGCACCATCAAATGGGCGGAAAAAGCCAACGTCGGCTATTATCCGCAAGACCATGAAAACGACTTCGACGTCGATATGAACCTGAGCGAATGGATGCGCCAATGGGGGCGGGAAGGCGACGACGAACAGGTCATCCGCGGTACTTTGGGACGTTTGCTCTTCGGCAGTAACGACGTGGTGAAAAAAGTGCAGGTCCTCTCCGGCGGTGAAAAAGGCCGTATGCTTTACGGCAAACTGTTGCTGTTGAAACCCAATGTCTTGGTTATGGACGAACCGACCAACCACATGGACATGGAAAGCATCGAATCCTTGAACATGGCGCTGGAAAAATACAACGGCACGCTGATTTTCGTGTCGCACGACCGTCAGTTTGTATCTTCATTGGCTACCCAAATCATCGAATTGGATGGCAAAGGCGGATATGAACACTACTTGGGCGATTACGAAAGCTATCTGGAGAAAAAAGGCTTAGTTTAAGCCCATACTGATAAGCTATTAAGGTATTGAAATGCCGTCTGAAAACCGTTGTGTTTTCAGACGACATTTTTTTAAAGCGTTTCATATTGGCAATCACTGAAACTGCTAAGATTAAAATGGATAAATTTCTTGTTAGGAATTTTTATTAAAGCCATAAAACAGATATACAAAAGGCCGTCTGAAAATTTCAGACGGCCTTTATTTATGTTTTGATAGAAAGAGGATCAACTGAATAAACTTTTAAACCACAACACAATCGCGTCCCACATACGGCGCAACCAGCTGCCTTCTTCTACGCCGGTCAGGGCGACGACGTCTTTTTCGGCAATGATTTTACCGTCTTTCATGACTTTCAGTTTGCCTAATACTTGGCCTTTTTCAATCGGGGCGAGGACGGGCTGAAGCGTTTCTAAGATTGGTTTGACGTTTTTGCCGGTATCGTGGGGAATGGTAATGTAAACATCGTCCAAGAAACCGATATCTACGGCTTTGGTGCTGCCTTTGTAAACTTTGACTTGGGAAATCACTTCTCCGCCGTTGTAAAGTTTAGGCGTATCAAATGCCTGTAATGACCAGTTGAGCAGTTTGCTGCTTTCGCTTGCGCGCGCTTCAGTAGATTCGGCACCGGCAAGAATGGAAACAATACGGCGGTTGTTGCGTTTGCTGGAAGCGGCGAGATGGTAGCCTGCGCCTTCGCTATAGCCGGTTTTCAAACCGTCGATACTGCTGTCGCGATAGAGTAGGAGATTGCGGTTGGGCTGCTCGATATTATTGTATTTGAAAGATTTGTTTGCAAACAAAGGATAATATTTCGGATAGTCATTGATGAGCGCAGCTGCCAAGATGGCAAGGTCGCCAACGGTTGAAACATGGCCGTTAGAAGAAATGCCGGTCGGATTGTTGAAGTGAGTATGCTTCATGCCCAAGCGTTTGGCTTCTTCGTTCATTTGTTTGACGAACTCGTCGATAGAGCCGTTGCCAATGGCTTCGGCAAGGGTAATGGCGGCATCGTTGGCCGATTGGATGGTTGTACCCTTAATCAAGGAGCTGACGCTGACAGGAACTTTGGGGTCGAGGAACATACGCGAACCTTCGACCTTCCATGCGGTATTGGAAACGGTCAGCATTTGGCTTGCTTCAAGTTTACCGTTTTCTAATGCTTTAAAGGCAAGGTAAGCAGTCATCATTTGCGTCAACGCGGCAGGCTCGATAGGCGTGTCGGCATTGTTGGATGCCAAGGTTTGTTTGCTGTGCAGGTCGGTAACGATATAGGCAGTCGCTGCAATTTCCGGCGGCGTTGTCGGGCTGTTGATGCTGTGCAGCAGCGGCTGCGTTTGAGCCTCGCTTTGTACGGCAGGTGTGGATGCAACCAGGTCGGCAGCAAGGGCAGGAGTACTAATAAGAGTAGCAAAAATTAAGCTAAGTAGCGTTTTTTTCATCATTATTTGTGGATTTGAATATGAGTGGACACTGTTATGAGGCAAACAGTTTGGCATATTGAATAGATATTAAGCGGACATTATACCGTCTCATTTAGGCTTTGCTAAGATTTTTCTTGCCTTCAGACGGCCTCAGGGGTATGGTTTTAACTTTTTCCTCCGGTCGATTTGACCAAATTGCAATTTATTTCCGAACACTAAAATACCATGAACCATTCCCTTCCTCTTTCTGATTATCTAACCCGTATTTTGACCGCTTCAGTTTATGATGTGGCCGTAGAAACGCCTTTGGATTTGGCGCGCAGTTTGTCAGGCCGTCTGAACAATCAGGTTTTGCTTAAACGTGAAGATTTGCAGCCGGTGTTTTCGTTCAAAATTCGCGGCGCGTACAACAAAATGGCGAAGCTGCCGAAAGAAGCCTTGGATTGCGGCGTAATTGCTGCCAGTGCGGGCAACCATGCGCAGGGCGTGGCTTTATCGGCGCAATATTTGGGTTGCCGCGCCGTCATCGTAATGCCGGAAACAACGCCGAAAATCAAAATTGATGCAGTAAAGAGCCGTGGCGGTGAAGTGGTATTGAAAGGTGTGTCTTACAACGATGCCTATGATTATGCGATGGAGTTGGCAGAAAAGGAAAAACTGACCTATATCGCGCCGTTTGATGATCCTGATGTGATTGCGGGTCAGGGAACCATCGGCATGGAAATCCTCCGTCAACACCGCAATATCAATGCGATTTTTGTCCCGATTGGCGGCGGCGGTTTGGCAGCAGGCGTGGCGGTGTTTATCAAACAGGTTTGCCCTGAAATTAAAGTCATTGGCGTGCAAACCGATGATTCTTGCTGTATGAAGCAATCGGTCGAAGCAGGGGAAATCGTACATTTGAAAGATGTCGGCCTGTTTTCAGACGGCACGGCGGTTAAAGTGGTGGGCGAGGAAACTTTCCGCCTGTGTAAAGAGCTGTTGGATGAAATTATTACAGTCAATACGGATATGTTGTGCGGCGCCATCAAAGATATTTTTGACGATACGCGCAGCATTACCGAGCCTGCGGGCGCATTGGCTCTTGCCGGCCTGAAGGCTTATGTTGCGAAAAACAATATCCAAGGTCAAAATTTGGTTGCGGTCACTAGTGGTGCCAACATGAACTTCCACCGCCTGCGCCATGTTTCTGAACGCAGTGAACTGGGCGAGGGCAACGAAGGTATTTTTGCTGTTACCATTCCTGAAGAAAAAGGCAGCTTCCTCAAGTTTATCAATGTCTTGGGTAGTCGGAATATTACCGAGTTCAACTATCGCTACGGCAACGACAACAATGCTCATATTTTTGTCGGCCTGCAAACTGCCGGTGCGCAAGACTTGGCCGTCATCAGCAAACAACTGGCTGACGCAGGCTTGCCGAATGTCGATCTGACCAATGACGAAATCGCCAAAATCCATATTCGTTACATGGTCGGGGGACGGACGGAAAAAGTTTCCAGCGAACGCTTGGTCAGCTTTGAATTTCCTGAGCGTCCCGGCGCATTGTCCCGTTTCTTGAACCATATGCGCGCCGAATGGAATATCACTTTGTTCCATTATCGCAATCATGGTGCGGATTACGGCCGTATTTTGGTCGGTATCGATGTGCCGGAAAGCGACAATGAAGCCTTTACCGATTTCTTGGAGAGCTTGGGTTATGTTTATAAAGAAGAAACCGATAATCCGGCTTATAAACTTTTCTTGGCTTAATCAATAAGATAAAAGGCCGTCTGAAATTTTTCAGACGGCCTTGTGTTTTATGTTTGGCTTTATTTCTTACGGAACACCAAGTCCCAAACGCCATGACCCAATCGTTTGCCTCGGGCTTCAAATTTGGTTTCAGGGCGATAATCAGGTGTAGGGGCGTAATCGGCAGCCGTGTTTTGCAAAGCGTCGAAACTGCTCAAAACCTCCAGCATTTGCACGGCGTATTCTTCCCAGTCGGTCGCCATATGGACATAGCCGCCGCTTTTGAGTTTGGGCAGCAGCTTTTCAACAAACGGCACTTGTACCAAGCGGCGTTTATTGTGGCGTTTTTTGTGCCAAGGGTCAGGGAAGAAAATATGAATGCCGTCTAAAGAACCGTCTTCCAGCATTTTTTCCACTACTTCCACCGCATCATGACGCATCACGCGGATATTGGAAATGTGTTCTTCCTCAATCAGCTTCAAAATATTGCCGACGCCCGGGCCGTGAACATCAATCGCTAAAAAGTCGGTATCGGGCAGACGTTTGGCGATTTCCACTGTCGCAACGCCCATACCGAAACCGATTTCCAATACTTTAGGATTGTCCCGTCCAAAAGCGCGGTTCAAATCCAAAGGAGCATCTTGAAAGTCCACACCAAATTGCGGCCACATCGTATCAATGGCGCGCTGTTGGGCCGCGGTCATATGGCCTTGGCGTAAGACAAAACTGCGGATGCTGCGTTTGTGTTCTTCCGGAACGGTATTTTCGGGTGTATTTTCTGGAATGTTTTCGGACATGTTGTTTTAAATCAGTGAAAAATCAAATAAAAAGGCCGTCTGAAAGAATCAGACAACCCTGCATATAAATCGGCGTGATTATAGCGAATAAACGCTTTTCTTGAAACCTTTTAAAAAGAAGGTTTCAGACGGCCTTTTTAAGACAATACCGGTTGCGGTACTTTGTGTTGCACCGCATAAACCGCTGCTTGGACGCGGCTGCTTAGGTTTAACTTGCGCAACAGGTTTTGTACATGCACTTTGACGGTTGACTCTGCCAGATTCAAATGGCGGGCAATGATTTTGTTGCTGTGTCCGGCGGCAAGATAGCCCAAGATTTCCATTTCGCGCGGGGTCAGTTGCTCCAGCAGGTGGTCGGAGCGGGAAGGAGATGGAGAAATCAGCGATTGCACCAAGCGGCTGGTCATTTCTGGAGAAAAGACGTTGTCGCCATCAACTGCTTTGCGGATGCTTTCCAACAGGAAGTCGGCGTTGATATTTTTCAGCAAAAAGCCTTTTGCACCCATACGCATACATTCGGTCAAATCGTCGCTGTCTTCAGAAACAGTCAGCATGATGACGGTCAGCTGCGGATTGCTACTTAAAATTTGGGCCAATGCTTCGCGGCCGTTCATGACCGGCATATCCAAATCCAGCAAAACCACATCAGGCTTGAGCTGCTCAACCATTTTTACGCCGGCCAGGCCGTCTGAAGCTTCGCCGACGACTTCAAAATCAGGCTGGCGTGAAAGCAAGGCCTTGATACCGCTGCGAAATAGGGTGTGATCGTCAATAAGGGTAATTTTAATCGTCATGATGCTGTTCTCATTTGTTGCGGCAAAGTCAGCATAACAACTGTACCTTGCCCAATCTGCGATGTAATGGCCAATTCTGCGTTAATCCGTTGGGCGCGTTCTTGCATAATGCCCAAGCCGACATGTTCGCCTGAAGGCCGGTTTGATAGGTGTTCTTTATTAAAGCCTGCGCCGTTGTCACGAATCGTCATGACAAAATCGCCGTGGTTGGCAATTTCGACACTGACATGTTGCGCACGCGCGTGCTTACGGATATTAGACAAGCTTTCCTGCAAGATGAAGATGATCTGCAAATGCTCATCATAATTCAAAGCCTGCCCATCGTCCTGCCATTTTAAATCAACTGGAATACCGGTTTGTCGTTCAAAACGCGCCAGCAGCGATTCTACCGCTTCAGGAAAATCTTTATTACTGATTTTGGTGCGGAAATTCATTAAAAGTTCGCGTACGTCCTCGTAGCATTCTTGCACGCCGTCTTTGATGAAGCCGATATTTTCTTCGGCCTGCTCGCGTTGGTCTGAAGCAAACGCGCTTTCCAGCATTTGTACCTGCAAATTCAAAAAGGTCAAAGCTTGTGCGATGCTGTCATGCAAACCTTGTGCAATCAAGTTACGCTCCTGCAAGACTGCAAGCAGGCGGCGCTCTTGTTCCATGCGGTTGTTGGCGATGGAAATGCCCAGCTGTCCGCTTAAAGTATGCAGCAGTTTTTCGTCTTGCTCATCAGGCATATGGCCGTCTGAAAAATATAGGGTCAGTACGCCGAGCTGTTCGTCTTGATAAACGATCGGAAATTCTACACGATTTCCTTCTTCGGTTTCACCGACGCTTGCCGCCAAATCAGAACGTTTCCGCTCCTCATCGGAAAGATATACCGTACCGCCCAAAGCGGAAAACGCCGGCAGAATCTGAGTTAAAAATTCTTCTGCTGCCTGTTGGGGCGTAAAGGTTTGGTGCAGATTGCGCGTGGTTTGGTAGAGCAGGGTCAAATCACGGTTTTGCCGCGCCAAGTCTTGGGTTTGTTGGGCAACCTGTCCTTCCAAGTCTGTATAAAGCGTATGCAGACGGCGGCTCATTTGGTTAAAGCCCTTGCTTACTTGAGCAAACTCACGGATCTGGTCTGTCTCGATTTGAACGCCGAAATGCCCTTTGCTGATGGTCTCTACACCATCGCGCAATTTTTCCAAGGGCCGGATAATCCATGAATAATGCCAAACAATCATCAAACCAGCAGCCACAACAATCATCAGCATCATGGCCATTTGAAAGCGGCGCAGCCACAAGGTATTTTGCTCGTTGGCATTTTCCATCGCCTGTAAAAACAGCTCGATGTTGCCGGCAAAACGATACAGGCCGATTTGGGTCGGACGTTCGTAATGTTGCAAAGACGGCTTGATATTGGATTCCCAATCAATCAACAGCATTGATTGAATCAAGTCGTAAGCCAGCGGCATTTGAGACGGAATCAGCGGATGAATGGCATCGCTTTGCGTCACATTGGCCAGCGTACGTTCAAATTCTTTGATTTGGTTGTCAATTTGCGCATTGGGCGTACGGACGCTTGCCATATAAGCCAAACGATACACCTGCATTTTCAAACTGCCCGCATCTTCAATCGTTTTGGCTGCGCTTTCCAAACGCCAAGAAAGCAGCAGGGTAAAGACAATCGACAAAAACGCCGAACTGACCCATAAAAAAGTCAGCAGTTTTAAACGCGAAGACAGGCTCAGGCCGTCTGAAGATCCGGAGAATAATCGCATAAAGCACGCAGGGAACTAATCCGATAATCTTATAAAAATATCATTCTTTCGGTCTATAAACAACCTGTCTAAAATAATTGTATGGTTATGATAAGAAAAAACAGGGGTTTAATGTAAAATCATGTTATGATAAAATTCATCTTAAGTGAATTAAATCATAAAAATAAGGTTTCAGACGGCCTGAAACCTTGAAACTTATCCAATAAACACAACATCTTGAACCATACTCCATACTCTGCTTCGCAAAGGACTACCAAAATGAAAATTTTCGCACTGATATTGGCCGGCGGGCAGGGAAGCCGGATGGGAGGTGTCGATAAGGGGTTGGTGCAATGGCACAACAAAGCCTTGATAGATCATGTTATCGAAAAAATCCGCCCCCAAGTCAGCCATATCGCCATCAGTGCCAACCGCAACCTTGAATCTTACGCCCAACGCAGCGCGCACGTTTTTTCTGATGCACGCCAATGGCAGCATTACGGCCCTTTAGCCGCTTTGTGTACCGCCGCCAATGATTTGCAAATTGCCACTGCCGATTGGCTGCTTATCGTATCCTGCGATATGCCGCGTTTGCCGGAGAACTTGGTTTCCCAGTTTGAAACCATCGCGCGGCGCACGCCATTGTGTAATGCGTTTTATGTGGAGACCCCTGCCAGACCGCATTACAGCGTGATGTTCATCCGGCCGCAAATCCTGCAAAGTACCGTGCCATACCTTTATTCAGGAATGCGCAGCATCCGCGGCTGGCTGCAGCAACAGCGTGCAAGGGTTGTCCATTTCCCTCATGAACAGGATTTTATCAGCTACAACACGGAAAACGATTTGGCCCAGCCTTTGTAGTTGGGTAGGTAGAAGCAATAAGCCGATAAAAGTGTGAATTGTTTTGCAAAGAAGTATTTTATAAAAGCTTTAGGCCGTCTGAACAACAAACAGACGGCCTTTGTTTTGTCATTTTAAAACTAAACAAATTATAGGCAACCGGCAAAGTTTTTTGCTGCCAATGGTTCCCTGCCTAGTAAAGCTGCAAAATCAGAATAGTCGGCGCATGAGTCTTGCTTGAGTAGGGCAAAGCTGTCGCGGCTGATAATGCCGTTGCTGAGGATGTTTGCCAACGGTAGCGCTGGATCAATCAGGTGCAGGGGAATGGGTAGGATACGTTGTGGCGGTTTATGGTGCAGTGTTTGACGGAGGATGGTCAGGTATTCCGCCAAAGTCAGGGGTTGTCTGCCGGTCATATTGATGACACTATGGCCGGTGTCGGTTTGGGCGGCAAGTTTCGCCAAACCTTCGGCAACATCGGCAAGGTGTACAGGCTGCAAGTGAAAGCGGCCGCCTTCCAGTAGGAGAAGTAAAGGGAGGCGGGCTAGTTTGATGAACAGTTCGCAACTGGTTCCTCCTCGCCCATAAACGACGGATGGTCTGGCTATGGCAATCGGGATGCCGCTTTTGGTAACGGCATCATCTCCACGTCCTTTACTGCCGACAAAGTTGATGGGTTGAGATGGATCGGCACCCAGTGCGGATAGTTGCACCCAGCGTTTTACGCCTGCTGCTTTTGCCCATGAGGCGAGCTGTTTGGGAGTGTGGTGGTGTACGGTTTCAAGTATTTCGGCATGACGGCTCATGATGCCGATGCAGTTGATGAGGACGTCTTGTCCTTCCAATAAACGGCGTGCGGCTGTTTCATTGGGATGAAGAAAATCGAAGGCGCGGCGGTCGGGCGTACAAACTTGGTGACCTTGTTCTTTGAGGATTTGAACGGTACGGCTGCCGATAAAGCCGCTGCCTCCGAAAATGATGATGTTCATATGTTTTTCTTTATATTGTTGCTGTGGCTGTCTGAAAACCTTTAAATCGGTTTCATCACCATCAGGAAGTAAATCACAATAGTGGCGCAAAAGGCAGGGTAGCCGAGCAATTCCCAGCGTCTGGCGTAACGCCAATAGGGCTCCGGAATGGTGTCTGCGTTTTCTTTATGCGCTTGTTCGGCAATCTTGGCCATGCGGATTTGCAGCCAGACAACGGGCAGCCAGCAAATGCCTGAAAAGATGTATAAGGCAAACGTCATCCATACCCAATTTTGTTCCAGCATAGTGGCAACAGTGTAGCCGCGTTCATACAGCATCCATAAGCCGGATAAGGGTTGGAAAATGACGGCGGGGGTCGTAAACCACCAATCGGCTTTGATGACCCAATGCGAGACGACCGACTGCGCGGCAACCGAACCGCTGCGGTTTGCCCAAAAGAGGTAAAATGCTGTACCAAAACCGGTGCCGACCATTAAGGTAGCCGAGATGATGTGCAGGGTTTTAACGATTAAATAGGTGTTCATTTTTTATCTCCTACGGATTGATACAGGAAAAATAAAGTAGCCATAATCGGCAGATTTTTTACCAAAGGCGCAAATGGATGTGCCCACATTTCGGGCAGTCTGAAGGCAATGATCAGGCTGTATGCCGCGACGGTTATCAATTGCAGCAGCCATATTGCAGAGCGAGAGCGAAAGCGGCTGAAGCATAAAAAGGCAAAACCGATATCCAATAGTGAAGCGGTAATTAATGTAGGCCATTGCAACGGATTGGGAATGCCGACCGAATGCAGCAAATCCAATGACATTTCAGGCATGAAAAACAGAGGCTGGGTACCGCTCCAGAGCCATAGCAGCCCCATCGAGTAAGGCAGGTAGGCGGGGAGATTGTGCGTAGTGTTGTCAGGCATATTGGTTTCCTAATTTCATTTCAGTTCAAAAATATAATCAGTCTGAAATTTCTATAATTTCTGTTTAAAGAGAAATAATAGGGTAAAAAATTTTGGATAGGCTTCGGGATTGTTTCTTTGGGTGGGAAATCCATATCAAGTGATTCAAAATCTACAAAGGAACATTAAGCTTCAGATAAACATGCCCATACAAGGCTGCCATGAGCATGTTTCCATATCCTAAAATAATATTGCCTGTGTTTATTGCTCACAAGTCCATTGCCATCAACGGAAAAATTTTTGTATTCCGGCGCCTATTTTCAGAATTTTCACCATGGTTGAAGTGGAAAGCTTCAGCATTTCATTTGCCCACACGGTCAGCGTACTAATGAAATCATGGGTTTGTTGGATTCGCTGCTTGGCAGTTTCATTTTCCTGGCTAAATTCAGGGCTGTCGATCAGGCTTTGCAAAAATTGCCGTGTCGGTTCAATTTCACGCTGCATACGCACTTCTGCAATGGTGCGGAACAAAGTCCAGACATCATCCGAAGTTTCAAAATGATCACGCCTGTCGCCCAAGATATGCACAGTATGCACCAGTCTCAGGTTTTGCAGCTCTTTAATACTGTTGCTGACATTGGAGCGAGCTACGCCGAGTGTTTCGGTGATTTCTTCGGCGTTCATCGGTCTGCCTAAGATGTAGAGCAGGGCATGGATTTGCGCAACGGTACGGTTTACGCCCCATTTTGTACCCATTTCGCCCCAATGGAGGATAAATTTTTCAGTGGTCGGATTCAGTTTCATAGTGATGGTATTCTATTTTTATCTTTTATTTCTGTCAATACAGAAATAAAGAAATTTTTGGCCGTCTGAAATAAAATGTTCAGACGGCCTTTTATATAAATCCTTATCCTACATATTCTCTCAGAAACTCAAGCCCCTATCAGTCATGATTTCTTATTAGTAAAAAATGTTGTTCATAAACCGGTATTTTTTGAATAAAAATTTATCCGTACAATTTGCTGTATCCGATAACGAGGAGTAAATCATGAAAAAAATGCCTGTATTGTTTGTCGGGCATGGTAGTCCGATGAATGCGTTAGATAAAGAAAACCCGTTCAATCAGAATTTTAGCCTAATTACGCAAAAGTTTGCCAAACCAAAAGCCATTTTGATGATTTCAGCGCATTGGTACAGCAGCCGTTTGCAGGTTACGTCTGGCAAACACCCTGAAATGATTTACGATTTCTACGGCTTCCCCGATGAACTCAGCCAAGTGCAATATCCTGCGCCTGGTTCGCCTGAGTTGGCGGAGCAAGTGCGATCATTATTACAGCCGGAAAATGTCAACACGAGGCTTTGATCATGGCGCATGGGCGGTGTTGAAATATCTCTATCCCGATGCCGATATTCCAGTAGTGCAACTTAGCCTTAACCGTTTGCAATCGGCAGAATGGCATTTCAACTTGGCGAAAAAATTAGCTGCTTTGCGAGAACAAGGCGTGTTGATTATCGGCAGTGGCAACATTGTGCATAATCTAAGAGCGATAAGCTGGGAACATATCGATCAAATCGGTGCAGGGTATGACTGGGCGTTTGCTTTCCGTGAAACAGTCAATCAGGCGATTGCAACGCGAGATGATAAAACTTTGGTGCATTATGAGCAACTAGGCAAAAAGGCCGAGCTTTCCGTGCCAACGCCGGATCATTACTTGCCCTTACTGTACATCATGGCATTATGCGAACCGCAAGATGAAGTTACGTTTTTCAATGATAATTTGATTGCAGGCTCGCTTAGTATGACGTCGGTTTTGGTGGGGTAAAAAGGGAAGAATCAGAACAAAACAAACCATTCTTTATTTGTTCGATCCGCTTTGCGGATGGTGCTCAGTTGTTTCAGACGGCATTTCAAATCCATATAAAAGCCTTAACCTATATTGGCAAAGATAAGATTAAGCTTGTGTAAATAATCTAGCAGACTAGACGGTTAGATTTGAAGGTAACTTGCAAAATCTCTTTGTAAGAGAAAAGGCCGTCTGAATATCAGACGGCCTTTGTGTCGATAGATTATCGATGTACGACTATTTCGATAATGGGTGCAATCTCTTTGTCACGGGAAGCAGGGCACTGCTGGAGGAAGCGGCGGCGTGCGCTGATGGTGTCTTGCGCGTATTTGTGATGAATGGAATAGAACCTGTGTAGTGCAGGGTTGCATTCTTTAGGCGGCGTACCCGGAGAAGTCAGGCAGGCAATGGCCTCGCAGGCATATTTTTTATCGCCTGTCAGCAGTTTGCCGGCAATATCTGAAGCGTTGACTACAGGCATAGAAAACGGCAGCAGAACCGCGGTTAAAACAAAAATAGATAAGTGTTTCATCGTGTCGTACTCGTTAAAATTAAATTGGTAATTAAAGGAGGATATCAAAGGCCGTCTGAAAATAGACGGCTTTGAGTCTATCAGAATTTAGGCAGAGAGCAAGTTTCTGGGATTAAAATCCTGCATCCAGGGACACCAGCAGCTCGACATCTTCTTAAGGCTTCTGCTTCAGCAAATCCAGGTTTCCCTGTAACTGAGAATAGTCTTGGTCTCTTGCCCTCATCACCGTGTGCACTGGCGACACAACCATTCCGTGCCCATACAAGTACTTTACATGGAGCATTACTTCCTCCACGTTCACAAGTTCTGATGGCTTCTCTCTCTGCTGCAGCTCGAGAATCCATATCGAGTGCACCACCTGACATACCTGTTTTTGTATTTATGGCCAGTGCCAAATATTTTGAAGGAACATTGATATTAACAATTTCCGTAGGTTGATTTTGTTGATACTGACGAGACGACGTACAGTTGGGATTATAGCCATACTGACACAGCGCCGGATTGTTTTGTAATGCTCCTCTAGTTACGGGGTCAGCAGCATAAATATTAAGGCTTGTCAGTCCTAACAATACAAAAAGTAAATTTTTCATTATTAAGTCCAATCTTTTGTTTTTTTTTTTAAATATTTTTAATATTTAAATGTAGAAATACTAGGATGGTTTACTTCCTTTGCCGGGTTGTCCGGGTTGTTTCATGGTATCGGTAGTTGTACTTTCTGTCTGGCTGCCACCAGTTGTCCACTTATAGCGTTGATCTAAGCCAACAGTTGCATTATCGGACGAATTACCAGCTGCATTCTGAACATTATAATTAGCTTGCCTGCTAGCCCCACCATCCAAATGTGGTGGTACTTCTTGGCGATTTCCATTGCCGATAACCGAGTAAGCGCTGAAGCTGCCCATCACACCGTTAAACCACATGCCTGCCATAGGCGGTACGGTAATCAGCAGGGTAGAGAGCATCAGACCCAAGCCCAGCTGCTGGGTAACGGTTTCCATAATGCCGGTAGTGCCGCCTTCGCCGATGATGGTTGCCACAAATTTGCCGGCTGCCGCGCCGCCGAATAAGTGGCCCACCAAGTCCATGGAAATCTCCGCCATGACGCCGAGCAAGACGCTGGAGAAGATGGTAGCCAATCCGAAGTATAGCCATTTTTGGAACAGCGGGGCGGTTCTTTTGAATAGGAGGCACAAAATAAAGATAGGTGCGAAAACGACTATTTACAAAAGGCCGTCTGAATATCAGACGGCCTTTGTGTCGATAGATTATCGATGTACGACTATTTCGATAAT
>NZ_KV810291.1:3811-4026 GCF_001812735.1 Neisseria sp. HMSC069H12 | reverse complement strand
AATGCGCGCTTTATGGAGCAGTTCTACACGAAGAAGGGCAGCTTTAAGCTGACGTCGACGAAATGGCCGGAGTTGCCGGTGAAGGAGGCGGGCGGTTTCTGTATCAGGATGAGTGGTCAGGCTAAGGGGATCTTGGAGGGGAAGTTTACTTTGAAGGCGGTGGCGCTGGACAGGGAGGCGGAACCGAGGGTGTTGCGCTTGAACGAGTCGCTGAC
>NZ_KV810291.1:0-3711 GCF_001812735.1 Neisseria sp. HMSC069H12 | reverse complement strand
AAGGGAGGATGCGGATAAAGAAAAAGGACGTGCACAGGCACGTCCTTTGGTGAATGAAGATGGGTTATTCGCTCCAGCTGACCCAGCCCAGCATCCAAGTATTGTTCCTGCTAACACAACCAATCTCAGTTAGCTAAGGAAGGAGATGAAATATTTAGTCTCGTCAGATTGGCACACTATCAATTTTCAGACGGCCCTTTGTTATAATCTTCTTTTTACCTGAACATAAAACAGGCCGTCTTATGGAAGTCATACAATATCCCAATTCTCCGTTTAAACTCCACCAGCCCTTCCCACCTGCCGGCGACCAGCCCACCGCCATTGCCGGCCTGCTCGAAGGGCTTTCAGACGGCCTTGCCTACCAAACCCTGCTCGGCGTAACAGGGTCGGGCAAAACCTACACCATGGCGAACGTCATCGCGCAAAGCGGCCGCCCCGCCATCATCATGGCGCACAACAAAACCCTTGCCGCCCAGATCTACGCCGAAATGCGCGAGTTTTTCCCCGAAAACGCGGTGGAATATTTCGTCTCCTACTACGACTATTACCAACCCGAAGCCTATGTGCCCAGCCGCGATTTGTTCATCGAAAAAGACAGCGCGATCAACGAACACATCGAGCAGATGCGCCTTTCCGCCACCAAAAACCTGATGACGCGCGACGACGTGATTATCGTCGCCACCGTGTCCGCCATTTACGGTATCGGCGACCCGACCGAGTATCAACAAATGGTGTTGTCCGTCAAAGAAGGCGACACCATCGAGCAGCGCGACATCATCGCCACGCTCGTTTCCATGCAGTACGAACGCGGCGATTTGGATTTCAAACGCGGCAGCTTCCGCGTGCGCGGCGACGTGATTGACGTGTACCCCGCCGAAAGCTCCGAAAACGCCTTACGCATCAGCCTGTTCGACGACGAAATCGACCGCCTCGATATGTTCGACCCGCTTTCAGGTAGCCTTATCCAGCGCGTCGGCCGCTACACCGTCTTCCCGTCCAGCCACTACGTTACCCCGCGCGACACCGTCTTGCGCGCCTGCGAATCCATCAAAGAAGAACTGCGCGAGCGCATCGAATTTTTCGCCCGCGAACAACGCCCCGTCGAGCAACAACGCATCGAACAGCGCACCCGCTTCGACCTCGAAATGCTCTACGAAATGGGCTTCTGCAAAGGCATCGAAAACTACTCCCGCCACTTCTCCGGCAAAAAAGAAGGCGAACCGCCGCCCACGTTGATGGACTACCTGCCCGACAACGCCATCATGTTCATCGACGAAAGCCACGTTACCGTTACCCAAATCGGCGGTATGTACAAAGGCGACGCATCGCGCAAACAAAACCTCGTGGACTACGGCTTCCGCCTGCCTTCCGCCCGCGACAACCGCCCGCTCAAATTCCACGAATTTGAAAAAGTCATGCCGCAAACCATCTTCGTCTCCGCCACCCCCGCCAAATACGAAGAAGAACACGCCGGACAAGTGGTCGAACAAGTCGTCCGCCCCACAGGGCTGGTCGACCCCCAAATCATCATCCGCCCCGTCGCCACCCAAGTCGATGACTTAATGAGCGAAATCAACGACCGCATCCAAAAAGGCGAACGCGTGCTCGTTACCACCCTCACCAAACGCATGGCGGAACAGCTCACCGACTATTACAGCGAACTCGGCATCAAAGTGCGCTACCTGCACAGCGACATCGATACCGTAGAGCGCGTTGAAATCATTAGAGATTTGCGGCTCGGCCTATTTGACGTACTCGTCGGCATCAACCTATTGCGCGAAGGCCTCGACATCCCCGAAGTCTCCCTCGTCGCCATCCTCGACGCCGACAAAGAAGGCTTCCTACGCTCCCACCGCAGCCTGATTCAAACCATAGGCCGCGCCGCGCGCAACGTGAACGGCGTCGCCATCCTGTACGCCGACAAAATCACCGACTCCATGAAAGCCGCCATCGACGAAACCGAACGCCGCCGCGAAAAACAAATTAAATTCAACGAAGAACACAGCATCGTACCGCAACAAATTAAAAAACAAGTCAAAGACATCATTGACGGCGTGTACCACGAGGAAGACGGCGGCAAAAGTCGTCTGAAAGGCAAAAACAAGGTTAAAGTCGGAGAAATCCACAACGAAGAAGACGCGATTAAAGAAATCGCCAAACTGGAAAAAGCCATGCAGCAGGCGGCTAGGGATTTGCAGTTTGAAGAAGCGGCTGTTCTGCGTGATAGAATACGAGAAATTAAAGAGAGTTTATTATTTGGTGATAACAAAATATGAAATTAATTATTTATATATTTATTTTATTTTTATTTATTTTTGCAGGAATAGAATTTGAAGAAAATATAGTTAATGATACTATGTTAATGAATAAATTTTCTTATTATGGAACAATAATTACTTGTTTTTCGTTAGTTATTACTTTTTTTGAGATAAAAAAAGCGAAAGATATTCAACAAAAGATTAGGGACGAAATTAACAATTTTAAAAATCAGAAAAGTTTACAGAACAATTCTATATTACAAGCGTATTTATCCAATTTACGAGATAGTTTGCAGAACAAACAATTTGAATATGCAAAAATTCATATTGATTTTTTGAAGCAAATGTTACCAAATCATAATAAATATAAAGAAATAATTTTAGCAATAGATGAAGAATTAGACTTGGTAACAAAAGAATTAGGAAATGAAGAATTCAAGGTAATAAAGAATATTGGATTTTTTCAGCACTTAGAAACTAGAATTAGTAGAGTTACTAGAAAGGAAAATCCAAAAATTTTAAAAAAAGATAAGGATGAATTTATGATGGATATTGAGTTTTATAGCAGAATAATTGCTAGAATTGATAATTGTTTAACTTGTTATGCAGGAGAACAGTCATGAGTCATGATTTTTTTAATTTTCTAAATGAAATTAAAGAAGATACAGATAAAGGTCATTACAAATGGCAAGCTCGATCTTATGATAGAGTTGCGTACTCAAATAGTAACTTTACTATCGTAATTGACAAACTATTTGATGAAGAAACTGGTCATTATCTTTATTACGTTAGTTATGAGGCAGAGGATAATAGATTTACAATTCCTGTAAGTTATTATGGGGATGGGGAAAATTATCAAATTGTTAGCCATCTTTTTGATAGTGCAAGTGTTTCATCATTTGTGCGTCCTAAATTTTAAATGTAGCAAGCGTAGCCTGCATCCGTAGGGTATGTGGCTTCGCCACGCACGCTGCCACCAATCACCCAAAACCGCGTGCGTGGCAGAGCCCCCCGCCACCAAACCAACACAGCCTGAAAGCCGCCCGCCATCCCAACCGCGGACGGCTTTCCCACTTTTCAGCCTGCCTGAAAATCTTCATCAAATATTTACAACAATTTTACCGCATCTTTACATTCATTCCCCATAATGGCTTTCTTATTACAGCAAGCGTAGCAACTGTATTTTTCACCCCGTCGGGCAAAAATACCAAAACTCAAATCAAGCCGTTCGGATACCGTTTTCGGTGATACCGTTTTCGGTGGTACCGTTCCCGGCAAAATAATCACGCATACGGGCATTCAATATCGTCAGCAGTTTGCGCATACATGCCGTAACGGCAACCTTATACGGCTTACCCTTGGACAGCAGGCGCTGGTAGAAATCCCGAATAAGCGGTTCAAAACGTGTCGCTACCACGGTAGCCATATACAGCGCCTTACGCACCGCAGACCT
>NZ_KV810290.1:15880-16095 GCF_001812735.1 Neisseria sp. HMSC069H12 | reverse complement strand
AATGCGCGCTTTATGGAGCAGTTCTACACGAAAAAGGGCAGCTTTAAGCTGACGTCGACGAAGTGGCCGGAGCTGCCGGTGAAGGAGGCGGGTGGTTTCTGCATCAGGATGAGCGGTCAGGCTAAGGGGATCTTGGAGGGGAAGTTTACCCTGAAGGCGGTGGCGTTGGACAGGGAGGCGGAGCCGAGGGTGTTGCGCTTGAACGAGTCGCTGAC
>NZ_KV810290.1:0-15780 GCF_001812735.1 Neisseria sp. HMSC069H12 | reverse complement strand
AAGGGAGGATGCGGATAAAGAAAAAGGACGTGGGGGACACGTCCTTTGGTGAATGAAGATGGATTATTCGCTCCAGCTGACCCAGCCCAGCATCCAAGTAAGGAGAATCAGACCACCAAATACAATACGGTAGTAGGCAAAAGGCACATAGTTTTTACTGGAGACAAATTTCAGCAAAGCTTTTACTGCTAATAAACCGGCGATAAATGCTGCGATAAAACCGATGGCAATTTGTCCGACATCTTGCAAGGTAAAGAGTTTGTAGTTTTTTAAGATGTCGTAACCTGTGGCTGCGATCATCATCGGTACGGCAAGGAAGAATGAGAATTCGGTAGCTGTTTTACGTTCCAGTCCCCATAGCATACCGCCCATGATGGTACTGCCTGAACGTGATGTACCAGGGATAAGGGCACAAATTTGGGCGCATCCTACAACAAATGCGTCGATTGGGAGCATATCATCTACATGATTAACTTTAGGTTTGGCCGTTGCTTGGCGTTTTTCAACCCATAAAATGAAGAAACCACCCAGTACCAGCATGGTAGCAACGGTAATTGGGTTGAAAAGGTATAATTTAATTTGTTTGCTGAACAATAGACCCACAACCGCAGCTGGTATGAAGGCAATAAATAAATTTAGTACAAAGCGATTGGCTGTTCGTTCTTTACCCAATCCTTTTATGATATGGGTAAATCGTTGGCGGTATTCAAATACGACGGCTAATACTGCACCGAGTTGGATAGCAATTTCAAATACTTTTCCGTTGCTTTGAAAGTTCATTAAGTCACCGAATACAATCAAGTGACCGGTACTGGAAATAGGGAGAAACTCGGTTAAACCTTCGATGATACCGAGAATTAGTGCTTTAAATAAAATCAGAATGTCCATAAGTTTTCAGACGGCCTTGAGGCCGTCTTTCTTTTGTTGAATAGTTAAAGTGGTTTTGAGGATTGTTCGCGGCGGACTTTGACGATGAGCTCGTCTATGGTTTTCATACCGGCTTTCCAGTCGGTACCGCTGAAATTGACTTTGTATTTACCACCGACGATGACAGTTGGTGTGTTTTCAATTCGATAAGTTTCCGTCAATTGCTGCATTTTTGCAGCAGCCGATGCGGCAGCAGGACTGTTGTAGGCTTGAAGCAGTTTTTGACTGTCAAAACCCGTCTGATTACCCACCCATGAGCGGAATACATTGGTATCGGCCAGGTTGATTTTTTGTTCGTAAACTGCTTTGAAGATGACTGGATTGGCTTGATATTTCAAACCTGAAAGATTGACGGCTGCGGCCACCTTGGCCAAACCCAACATTTCAGGCATCCAAACGACGTGTTCTGTCCGTAAGGAAACATCTTTAGCGAAGGTTTTGCTGTGTTGCAACAAAACCGGATCGAGATGGTAACAATGGACGCAGAAGTAGCCGAAAAACTCAAGTACTTCAATTTTTCCGGCTTGTTGTTGCGGGATAGGACGACTGAGGACAGTATAGTCCACGCCCTCGGTAGCAGCTTGCGCACTCAGGCTGAGTAGGCCCAGGCTGAGTGCGGCAATGGTTTGTTTTATACGCTGCTTCATATCAGTGATTCCATTATTTGGTAGAACGAATCAAGCTGTTGATATTATGGCCTTGCAGGTTTTTTTGCAGTTTCACAGCGGCTTCCTGCGGCATGGTGTTACTTTGAACTCGGTAAATGGTTTTGTCGCCGTTTTGCGATTCAACCACTTTGGAAGAAACACCTAAAATAGCCAATTTTGCACGTTGTGAGTCCGCGCTGGAGCGGTCTGCATATGAACCAAGCTGCAGGAATGCTTTTTTACCGCTGTTGGCAGCTGTTTCGGCTTTTTCTACTGACTGTTTACTTACAGAGTTGCTGCTTTCTTTTGCTGCAGAGGCATTTGCTGCTTTACGTGCTTTTTCGATACTGCCGCTATTGAGAATTTGTTCAGGTGTCGGCTTGTTTTGCTTTTTGGCTTCAGCCGCTTTTTTCTCGGCCAGTTTTTTCTTGGCAGCTTCTTTTTCTGCTTCAGCTTTTGCAGCTTTTTCTTTGGCTTCGCGTTCGGCTTTGTCGGCAGCAGTTTTGTCTGCTCTTTCTTTGGTTTCACGTTCGGCTTTATCGGCGGCGGCTTTTTCAGCTTTTTCTTTAGATTCGCGTTCAGCTTTATCGGCAACGGCTTTCTCTGCTTTTTCTTTAGCTTCACGTTCTGCTTGTTCGGCTTTTTCCTGAGCTTCTTTTTCCGCTTGAGCTTTTTCTTCAGCTTCTTTGGCAGCCTTTTCAGCCGCTTCTTTAGCTTTGGCTTCTTTCTCGGCCGCTTCTTTTTCTGCTTTGGCTTTTTCTTCATCTGCTTGGGTAGATGAAGTGTCGGTAGCTGGGCGTTTCTCTGCTTTGTCCTGAGGTTTCAGGATTTCAGGTTCTTCGCTTTGTTTAGGCTGAGTCAGATCTTTGAAAACGTTTTGGTTGCCTTGGTTCAAGAAGAACAAAATACCGGCAATAATACCTGTTGCCAGTATCAGGCCGAAAAAGAAACCGGCCAAGCCTTTGCCATATTGTGTAGATTTTTTCATGACTTACCTTGTAATAATGTGTTCAGACGGTCTGAAAGGAGACTGTCTGAGTTTGGATTCGATATTTTATCAATAACCGTTATAGACGGCAAAATCCTGATGCTTTGTTTACTCTAGTTTTACTTAAACATAAAGATTCAGGCCGTCTGAAAAGTTAAAGAGCGCGACGGAAGCCGATGGCTTTCATCACATGGGTTTTGCTGACTTCTTCGTCGCCTGCCAAATCGGCCAGCGTACGGGCGACGCGCATGATGCGGTGGAAACTTCGTGCGGAAAGGGACAGTTTTTCAAGCATGGTTCCCAAGGCTTCTTGCGCTTCTTTTTGGATGCGGGCTTTGCCATCGAGCTCGCTGACACTCAGTTCTGCATTGACTTTGCCTTGTCGGTTATATTGGATTTTGCGTGCGGCGGTAACGCGTTCCAATACGGTGGCACTGGATTCGCCTGCTTCTTGTTGCATCAATTCGGCAGCAGAAAGGCTGGGTACTTCGATGGTTAAATCAATACGGTCGAGCAATGGCCCTGAAATTTTGTTGCGGTAGCGGGCAACGCTTTCAGGCGTACAGCGGCAAGGTTTGGACGGATGGCCAAGATAGCCGCAAGGGCAGGGGTTCATGGCGGCGACAAGTTGGAACTTGGCCGGATAAACTGCTTGGCGTGCGGCGCGGGAAATATGGATTTCGCCGTTTTCCAAAGGCTCGCGCAATACTTCTAATACTTTACGGTCAAACTCGGGCAATTCGTCTAAAAACAACACTCCGTGGTGCGCCAATGAGATTTCACCCGGACGTGGGTCTGAACCGCCGCCTACCATGGCAGCCGAGCTGGCGCTGTGATGAGGACTGCGGAAAGGACGGTTGCTGTCGAGTTGCTGTTGATGGTTGGGCAGGAGCGAACGCAATGCCCAGACTTCGATCAATTCGTCTTCGGTCAAAGGCGGGAGGATACCGGGCAAACGTTGCGAAAGCATGGATTTGCCCGTACCCGGAGGGCCCATCATCAACAGGCTGTGTCCGCCTGCCGCTGCGATTTCCAAAGCAAGGCGGGCGGTATGTTGGCCTTTGACATCGGCTAAATCAGGAATTTTACTTTGTTCAGACGGCCTTTGCGTCAGCTTGCATTCAGTTTGTGTCAACGGTTCGATACCGTTTAAATGCGCGGCCACTTCGCCTAAAGAACGCGCACCATAAACCGCGATACCGCGCATGACGGCAGCCTGTTCGGCATTTTCTTGCGGCAAGACGAACGAACGGCCTGCCTGCATTCCTTGCCATGCCATGGCCAGTGCGCCGCGTACGGGACGCAGCAGGCCGGACAGTGCCAATTCTCCGGCAAATTCATATTGGGCGAGCTTTTCAGGGTTGATTTGTCCCGATGCGGCAAGAATGCCCAAGGCAATCGGCAAATCGAAACGGCCGGATTCTTTTGGGAGGTCGGCCGGTGCGAGGTTGACGGTAATTTTCTTGGCAGGAAAGTCGAAGCCGCTTTGGATGATGGCGGCACGCACACGGTCGCGGCTTTCTTTGACTTCAGTATCAGGCAAACCGACGATATTGAAATGTGGCAAGCCGTTGGCAAGGTGGGCTTCCACTTCGACCAACGGCGCATTCATGCCGCTTAAGGCGCGGCTGTAAACCAAAGCAAGCGACATGTTTCAGACGGCCTTATTCGGCAGCTTCGGTTTGTTGTTTGATTTCGGCAACAGCTTCTTCCGCAGCGGTTTCGGCCGCTTTCAAAGCAGCTTCTTCAGGCTCTTGAGCGGCTTCGAGTTTGGCCAAACGGGCTTCCAATTCGGCCAGTTTGGTACGGGTTTTAATCAAAACCTGTTGTTGGATGTCGAATTCTTCGCGGGTCACTAAATCCATGCGGTTGAACGCGCTGCCGAGCATGGCTTTAACGTTTTTTTCCATGTCTTTGGCAGGGCTGTTGGCGATGGTTTCGCTGATTTTGGAGCTGACTTCTTCAAAAAGTTGTTTGCCGAACATAATCCGTATCCTTTATTCAGAATGTATATAGAAATTCAAGTGGCTATTGTATAAGGAAAAAGGCCGTCTGAAAACGAGAATTTTTGAGACGGCTTTTGCTTTCTGCCGTAAATATTCAACGTGTTTTAACGCTCAATACGGGTTTCAAAAATAGGCATCAGCCACGCGCCGCCTGCAAAGCCTTTGCATGAACCGGTGGTGTATTCCTCATTACGGACAAAGGTTTTTCCGTCCCATACAGCTGTATTGCCAGACCAGCAATCACCTATGCCGCGGCCTTTGAAGCTGCCGCTGAGTGTGGCTGTTTTTTCATCAAATCCGCCATGACCGCCGTATGTCATTGGCGGCAGCACTTGTTCGATCTTGGTCAGTTCTTTGTTGGCAATGGCATAGTAACCACTGGTTTGATAAGCGCCGCCGATACAGATGGCCTCTACCAATACTTGTTGTTTGTTGAGCGGATAAATACTTAGGCTGCGGTTCCAATGCATTTGCTCTTTATTGTGCAGGGCATAACAGTAATTATTGTCGCTTTCGGAAACGCGGTTGCTCTCGCTCAAGAGCTTCATGACGGCGCTGTGGCGCGGTGTGTCCTGTTCCAGCATATAGCTTGCTTTTTGTGGTACGGCAACGGCATGGATTACGGGTTTGGGCTGAGGATTTAATACGGCCTGATTACTGTTGCCTTTGCGTATCAGCGCGGAAGGTGTGTTCAGACGGCCTTGGAATTCGTCCGCTTTCAACATCGCCGCCGCTGCACCTTGGTCGGACAAGTGCCATTCATATTTTCCAGAGCGGATGCTGATTTTGCTCTCTTTTTTCAATGCTTCGAGTAAGGCACTGGTTTGCGCGCTGCTCAATTTGCCTTGGCCTTTTTTATTGAACGCCAATTTGCCCAGTGATTTACCGTTCAATACCAATTCGTTGCGTGCAGCAATGTTGGTAAGCTGTGTGTCATCATCATTAAATGACAGCAGGGAAACTTCGCCAATTACGGCGGCATTTGCCCCTGCATGTCGGGTAAACAGGATAGAAACCGGCGGTTCTGTTTCTTCCGCCTGATATCCGGCAAGACGGCAGGTGCCGGTATTGTCACAAGCAATGTCCCAGTCTTGGTAATTTTGATAAAAGCCTTGAGGCGGAGCGGCAAGCGCGGTGGCGGGCAAAACAGCCAGCAGCCATTTTTTCATGATGTATTCCTTCAATTTTATTTTATTAGTGGACGAACAAAGAACAGTGCGGCAATGCACTGTTCTTGTAAAACAAACATATGATACGTCGTTTGCCAAAAAGTTTTTGAACGGACGAAAAAAGGTCGTCTGAAAAGGAGTTTCAGACGACCTCGATAGTTTTTTACACGCCTGCAGCTGCTTTCAATGCGGCTGCTTTATCGGTGCGCTCCCAAGTAAATTCAGGCTCCTCGCGGCCGAAGTGGCCGTAGGCGGCGGATTTGCTGTAAATCGGGCGCAGCAGGTCGAGCATTTGGACGATGCCTTTAGGGCGCAGGTCGAAATGTTCGCGAACCAGGGCAATCAGTTTATCTTCGCTGATTTTGCCTGTACCGAAAGTATCGATGGAAATCGAAGTCGGTTCGGCAACGCCGATGGCGTAGGAAACTTGGATTTGGCATTGGGTTGCCAAACCGGCGGCGACGATGTTTTTTGCAACATAGCGGCAGGCGTAAGCGGCGGAACGGTCCACTTTGGACGGGTCTTTGCCGGAGAATGCGCCGCCGCCGTGCGGAGCCGCACCGCCGTAGGTATCGACGATGATTTTACGGCCGGTCAAACCGCAGTCGCCTTGCGGGCCGCCGATAACGAAGCGGCCGGTCGGGTTGATCAGGTATTTGGTTTCGTCGGTCAGCAGTTCAGACGGCAGAACCGGTTTGATGATGTGTTCGATCACGGCGTTTTTCAGCTCTTCGTAACCGATAGACGGATCGTGCTGGGTAGACAGGACGACGGTGTCGATGCGTTTTACTTTGCCGGTTTTGCTGTCGTAAACCACGGTCAGTTGGGCTTTGGCATCAGGACGCAGCCAAGGCAGGCGGCCGTCTTTGCGCAATTCGCTTTGGCGTTGCATCAGGCGGTGGCTGTAATAGATGGCAAACGGCATCAGGGTAGGGGTTTCGTCGCAGGCATAGCCGAACATCAAACCTTGGTCGCCTGCGCCTTGGTTTAAGTCGATGCCTTCGCCTTCGTTCACGCCTTGGGCGATGTCCGGAGATTGTTGGTCGTAGTACACGCCGACTGCGCAGCCGGTAGCATCAAAGCCCAGCTCGGAGGAGTTGTAGCCGATGCGTTTGATGGTTTCGCGTGCGACTTTGATGTAGTCCACTTGGGCGGTAGTCGTGATTTCGCCTGCCAATACGCACAAGCCTGTGTTGACCAAGGTTTCTGCGGCGACACGCGCTTTTGGGTCTTGCGCCAAGATGGCATCCAAAATCGCATCGGATACTTGGTCGGCAACTTTATCCGGATGGCCTTCGGATACCGATTCGGAAGTAAACAGATATTCGCTCATTGCTATTCTTTCATTAAAAACAGGCTGCTGTGTTTTCAGACGGCCTTTTATTTCGGACAGCGGAAATCATAACAAAAACTCCGCTTTTTCTCTATACAAGTGAGAAACATTCGCACTTGCCTGCTGTTTCGGAATCCTGTTGCGCGTTTCTTACAGGCAAAAAAATTCCCGCATTAAGCGGGTTTGGATTGCTCTGGCGAGCCACATCGGTTTTTCAACCGTCCACCTTACCTTTCCGTTTGAAAAGCAGGTTGGCATGGAATTCCCAACTCTTAATGCAGTGCGGATAGTAGCAGAAAAGCAGGTGTGCCGCAATATATTTGCCCGAAGTCTGTTTTGTTCAGACGGCGTGTTTCGTTTACAATCTGTCCACTTCATTTTGGTAAAACCTTATGCAAACGCTTGTTACCTTTGTTTTTAAATTTTTGGCCGCTCTGCCTTTGGCTTGGTTACACAAATTAGGCAATCTGCTGGGCAGTTTGGGTTTCCGCGTGCTGTCGAAAGATCGCCGGTGTGTTTTCGAAAACATGAAACTTGCCGGTTTGAACCCGACGGATGAGGCGGTGAAAAAAGTTTTCCGTGAAACGGCAAAAGGCGGCTTGGAATTGCCGGTGGCGTTTTTCAGACGGCCTGAGGAAATTGAGAACCTGTTTGTCAGCGTCAACGGTTGGGAACATGTTCAGACGGCCTTGAGCGCGGGCGAAGGTTTGCTGTTTATCACGCCACACATCGGCAGCTATGATTTGGCGGGCCGCTACATCAGTCAGCAACTGCCGTTTCCGCTGACGGCGATGTACAAGCCGCCGAAAATCAAGGCATTTGATGCGGTAATGCAGGCAGGTCGCGTGCGCGGCAAGGGCAAGACTGCACCGACCAGTATTCAGGGCGTCAAACAAATCATCAAGGCCCTGCGCGGCGGCGAAGCGACCATTGTGTTGCCGGACCATGTACCGTCTCCGGAAGAAGGGGGCGACGGCGTGTGGGTGGATTTTTTCGGCAAACCTGCCTATACCATGACGTTGGCGGGCAAGCTGGCGCAAGTCAAAGGCGTAAAGGCTTTATTTTTCTGCGGCGAGCGTCTGCCCGACGGTAAAGGCTTTGTCTTGCATATCGAGCCTTTGCGCGGCGAATTGAACGGCGATAAGGAGAACGACGCGCGCGTTATTAATGAAAATACCGAATATTGGATACGCCGTTTTCCGGAACAATATTTATTTATGTACAACCGCTACAAGCATCCCGAAGGCGCGCCGTTGCCGCCTGTTTGAGTAGGATAGATTAAAAACCTGCTTTGAGGGAAGCAGGTTTTTATTTTGGGTGGGAACTCAGAAGATTTTCTTTCGGCTTAAACAAAGCCGAGGTTCAAAAAGAAATACATCAAAGCCCAGCGTTTGAGTTTTAACGGTAAAGGCCGTCTGAAAAGCGATTTCAGACGGCCTTTACCGTAATCTTTTGCCTTTTATTTTCATACGCTGCTGAACCGTTTGCCCTGATGGCATTATAATGCGCGTAATTGTTTTTTCGATGGCATGTCATGTTTTATCTCTTTCAATCCGACCGTTTGGAATCGCTTGCCGAAATGTGCGCGCGTATTCATCAGGCTTCGCCCTTGGATTCTGTATTGGCGCAGGAAGAAGTGGTGGTGCAGAGCCAGGGTATGCGGCGTTATCTGAATGTGTTTTTTGCGCGCGAACTCGGCGTGGCGGCGAATTTGAAGTTCAGCCTGCCTGCCGGTTTGGCGTGGCAGCTGATGCGCAAATTGGTTCCCGATGTGCCGCCGCTCAGTCCGTTTTCGCCTGAAGTCATGCGTTGGCGTTTGTTGGATTTGTTCCGCAGCGAAGCGTTTCAGACGGCCCCGGAATACAAAAACGTGCGCCTGAAGCTGGAAAGTTATTTGCACAGCTCGGCATCGGCGGATTATCAGCTTGCCGGACAGATGGCGGATATTTTCGACCAATATTTGGTGTACCGCCCGGATTGGATTGATGAGTGGCAGGCTGGGAAACTACTGGGTTTGGGTGATGATGAAGATTGGCAAGCGCGGCTGTGGCGTTATTTGGACGATGGCAGCCAATCTGCGCCGCACCGCGTGGCCTTGTGGGAAAAGCTGTTGGCACAGTTGGATAAATCGGTCTTGCCGCAAAGGCTGTTCGTATTCGGCATTTCGACAATGGCGCCGATGTATCTGCAACTGTTGCACCAAATTTCCAAGTATTGCGATGTGTTTGTGTTTGCACTCAATCCGAGCAGCCAATATTGGGGTGAGGTCATCGACGAGGCGCAGATTTTGAAAAGGGGCGATGAGGCGGATTTGTCGCAGGCAGGGCATCCGCTGTTGGCTTCTTTGGGCAAGCAGGGGCGCGATTTCTTTGATTTTCTGTTGGAAGTGGAAACCGAGCAGGATATTCAGGTTTATGAAGAGGGAAAAGACGATACCTTATTGCATTGCCTGCAAAACGATATCCAAAACTTAATCATGCCGTCTGAACGCTTGTATCAACAGGAAGAAAGCGAAGCAGACGGGCAACAGGCTTTGGTTCAGGTCCACGATGCGGACGGTAATCCGGTGTGTGTCGAGCCGGATGAGCTGCTGAATGACGGCTCCGTCAAAATCGTCGCGGCGCACAGCCCTTTGCGCGAATTGCAGATTTTGAAAGAAGAGCTGTCACTGGTGTTACAAAAAAATCCCGACTGGCAGCCGCACGATATTGCCGTGTTGACGCCGAACATCGAGCCGTACAGCCCGTTTATCGAAGCCGTTTTTGGACAGGAACATGCAGGCAGCCAGGCTTTGCCGTATTCGATTTCGGATGTGAAACTCAGCCGCCGCCAGCCGTTGCTGTATGCTTTGGCGCAAACTTTGGACTTGCTGGAAAGCCGGTTTGAAGTGGACAAGGTTTTGCCTTTGCTGGAAAGCCGGTTGGTGCTGCAACGCTTCGGTTTGAGCGAGGAAGATGTGCCGCTGCTGCATGAGACTGTTGCCGGATTGAATGTGCATTGGGGTTTGGACCAAACCATGCGCGAGGGCAAAGACAACCTCTTTACTTGGCAGCAGGCGGTAGAACGTTTGGCCTTGGGCTGGATGCTGCCTGAAGGCGGCAACGGCATGTGGCAGGGCGTGAGCGCGTGGCATAGCAACGTCAACCAGCTGAACGTGTTCAGCGGTTTTGCCGAATTTGTCCGTACTTTGGCCGATATGGCGGCGCAATGGCAAGAGCCTGCCAATGTGGAAAGCTGGGTGCAGCGTTGCCGTGATTTGCTGGAGAAACTGTTTGCTCCGGATACGGACGACCAATACGCCAAGCAGCAGTTTGAGCAGTCTTTGGCGAAATGGCAGGAAGAGGCACAGTTGGCCGGATTTGACGGATTGTTGCCGTGTAAAACCGTTATCCGCCATACCCGCCGCTTTTTGGACAGCGAAAGCCAAGCCGGATTTTTGAGCGGCGGCATCACTTTTTGCAGTATGGTGCCGATGCGCAGCCTGCCGTTTAAAATGGTTTGCCTGTTGGGTTTGAATGACGGCGATTTTCCGCGCAATACCAAAGCGGCGGTGTTTGACCTGATTGCCAAACATCCGAAAAAAGGCGACCGCGCCCGCCGCGACGACGACCGTTATCTCTTCCTCGAAGCCTTAATCAGCGCGCGCGAAATGCTGTATTTGTCTTATATCGGCCGCGATATACGCAATGATGCCGAGTTCGCGCCGTCTTCGTTAATCAGCGAGCTGCTGGATACCATTGCCGCCATGACGGGGAAAAGCGGGCGCGAGTTGTCGGAGAAATGGGTGAAACATCATCCTTTGCAGGCGTTTTCACGCCGTTATTTCCAACAGGACGCGCTTTCAGACAGCCTCTTCAGTACGCGTCAAGATTACGCCGATGCGTTGAACCAACCGCCAGCGGAAGCGCAGCCGTTTTTCCTTGAGGCTTTAAGTCAGGAAGAACCGTCCAAAACCATTCATCAGGGTGAGCTCATCAGTTTTTGGCGCAACCCTGTCAAAGTTTGGCTGAAGAAAAATTTAAGCTGGGATCAGCCGTATCTGGACGGCGCATGGGAGTCTGCCGAACCGTTTGAGCCGCAACATGAGGGTCGGATTGCCGATGCCTATTTGGATGCGCGGCGCAAAGGGGAAGATTTTGAAGATACGGCCATTCGGCTGAATGCAGAAAGCCTGATGCCGGTAGGCGAATTGGGCGGTTTGTGGCAGAAGCAGTATCAGATATCTGCGAAAAACGTAGATGCCGAGCTGATACGCAGTGACAAAAGGCCGTCTGAACCTTATGAAGAATCCTTTGACGACTTGGTTTTACAAGGCACCATTGGTAATCTTTATGAATGCGGCCGTATTGTGTTTCTAAATCAAAAAGACAATGCACCCAACCGCATTGCCCGTTTATTGGAGCATTTGATTTTTTGCGCCGTTGCCCCTCAATCCGTTGCAAACCGACAAACCTATATTGTCAGCTTGGGGCGGACCGAAACCTATGCCGCCATCGGGCAAGAGGCCGCGAGGGAGCTTTTAAAAGAATGGCTGGTATATTTCCGAATCGGACAAAATACCCCCTTGCCGTTTTTTGCCAAAACCAGTCTTGCCGCTGCGGAGGAGTACAACAAGAAAGAGGATTGGGATGCTGCCTTGAGAAAAGCCCATGAGGTTTTTAACGGCAATAAAATGAGCAAAGGGCAGAAAGAATATACCGAAGTGAAGCTGGTGTTTGGCCATTCGGAAGAATCGCCGCTTGATGAGCCGCTATTTGAAAACCTCGTCGTCAATCTGCTTGTTCCGCTTTTGACCGGCGTGGCAGGGAAGACCGATACAACAGAACAGGAGTAAAGCATGGCCACTTATGCAGAATATTTGGATTTTGATACTGAAGAAGACAAATTGAAACAGCAGCAACTCTATCAGGCGACCGAGCTGTCGGCGCAAACGGTAGCGGCGGTTAAAAAGATCAGCCGTCCGCAAAACTGGCTGCTTGCCGCTGCACCATATTGCCCTGATTGCCGCGTGTTTGTGCCGTTTATTCAAAAAATGGCGGAGTTGAACCCCGATATCCGCGTCAACTATATTGCCCGCAACGATTTTGACGACAGCAGCCGTTTTGAGAATCCGAGCCAACAGGAAATCGTCCGCGCCAATCAAAAAATCCCTGCGCTGTTTTTGATGGGGCATGAAGAGGCTGGGCCTGTGTTTAACGAGTTTCCACAAGTGGTGTTGAACCAAATTGCGGCAGATGAAACCCGGCGCACGGAATTGCGCGATGCGTACCGTGCCGGCGAGTTTAATGCCGATATTGAGGCTCAGATTGTAGCGGCGTTGGCATGGGCAGAGTAGCGGTGTTGAGCAGATATTGCTGGTGTGTGCGCCTATGTTTTGAGCTGTTTTGATATTTTGCTTTGTAATAAAAAGGCCGTCTGAAAAGATTTCAGACGGCCTTTTTTGATACTTAACGCTTTATTAAATCTCGATTTTATTCGGCGTAAAGGTTTGCCATTTGTTGCAGGCAGGGCAGTGCCAGAAGAAGACTTGGGATTTGAAGTGGCAGTTGCGGCAGCGGTACATAACGCTTTTTTGCAGCTGTCGGCCGATAATGGAACGAATCATATCGGTATCGGCTTTCCACTCCGGATTCATATTGCTGAGTTTCAAACCAAGCAGGCGGTACACGCCGTTGAGGTCGGGTTTTTGGCGGACGAGTTCGACAGCGATTTGCGCCGCTTCGGTTTCACCTTTGAGCAACAAGGCCTTCTCGTAGATGACGTTGATCAGGTCGAGATCGGGGAAGGTCTGCATATAGCCGATAAGGCGGTTGAGGCCTTCTTCCTGTTTGCCTTGCGCGGCATAGGCTTCATAGAGTTTCTCGCCGACCATGCTCAGATAGGCGTGGTTTTGCTGCTCGATGGCGGAATACGCTTCCACTGCGGCAGGGAAGTTGTCCTGACGGTATTCGATGTCGCCGAGGATGATGTTGGCGCGCGTACATTTTTTGTTGGCTTCGAGTGCTTTGCCGATGTTGTAGCGTGCGGTGTCGAAGTTGGATTTGAACAGCGCGGCTTGGGCGATTTCGCAATAAAACTGGGCGATTTCAAACTGGTAGGTTTGTTCGTCATGGCTCAAGAGCTGCGCCATTTCGATGGCTTTTTCCCAGTCGCGGTCTTGTTGGTAGATACTCAAAAGGTGTTGGCGGGCTTCGCGTGCCATATCGCCTTCCTGCAAACCGAGGAAGATTTGTTCGGCACGGTCTACCAAGCCTGCGCTTTGGTAGTTTTGTGCCAATTCAAAAAGCACGCGCGCGCGTTTTTCGTTGACTGTGTCAGGCGAATCGAGCAGGGCGCGGTGCATATTGATGGCTTTGTCGTTTTCGCCGCGCTGACGGTAGAGCTTGCCTAGGGTCAGGTTTAAGTCGTATGACTGCGGCTGTTGGTCAATCACTTCCGCCAATTCACGCGCGGCGCGGCCGCTGTTGCGGTCAACGAGGGCATCAAGGCTTTTGTAAAACCCTGCCGGTATGCTTTTGGCCTGTTTCAGGACGGTCTTCATATCGACGCGCGCGGCAAACCAGCCCATAGCGAAGAAAACGGGGAGGAGGACGATGGGCAGTAAGATGACCCACAATTCGTTGTCCATGGTATTCCTTTATTGGTTGGTGGCGTTACGCTTTGGGAGTGGCTTCGGAAGTTGTTGCCGGTGTTTCGGTTTTGACCGGAGTCAGGTCTTTTTCGGAAAGGTGGGCGTGTTTTTTCACTTCGGCGCGCAGGCGGTTGTTTTCGCTACGCAGAGACAGCAGACGGCCGAAGAGGGCAAACATACCGAACACGATACCGATAATAAATGCACTGAAAAGCACGACAATCAGCGGCAGATTGATGTTTTGGCCGGGCAGGTAGAAGAAGGATACAGTGTGGGTATTGGTGATGGCCAGCAGGAGGAAAACAAGGAGAATCAGGATTTTGATGATGGTATAGATGAGTTTCATGGGTTGCTCCGGGTTGGCTGCGGTTGGGGCAGGCCGTCTGAAAAATGGTATCAGTTTAAACGATTTGCCGGATTTCGGATAGGACGGCATGTTTCAGACGGCAAGGGGGACGGTGTTTTTATGCTGACGGGTACTTGTCAAACCTATATTGAAAGGCGTATTGTTCAGTCTTTAATTAATTTATTTTGCACATCAGAATAAGAAAGGCAATCATCATGAGCAGACCAGTTCCAGCCGTATTCGGCAGCGTTTTTCACGCTGAAATGCCCGTTATCGCTTATCGTGAAGGTAAATGGCAGCCGGTAGAGTGGCAATCTTCCAAAGACCTGACAATCGCCCCGGGCGCGCATGCCTTGCATTACGGCAGCGAATGTTTTGAGGGTTTGAAGGCATTTCGTCAGGCAAACGGCAAAATCGTGATGTTCCGCCCGACCGCCAATATTGCGCGCATGCAGCAAAGTGCGGATATTCTGCACCTGCCACGCCCTGAAACTGAGGCTTATTTGGATGCTTTGATTGAATTGGTCAAACGCTCTGCTGAAGAAATTCCTGATGCGCCAGCGGCGTTGTACCTGCGTCCGACTTTGATCGGCACCGATCCTGTGATCGGTAAAGCCGGTTCTCCTTCTGAAACTGCTTTGCTGTACATTTTGGCTTCTCCTGTCGGCGACTATTTCAAAGCTGGTTCGCCCGTTAAAATCTTGGTGGAAACCGAACATATCCGTTGCGCCCCACATATGGGCCGTGTGAAATGCGGCGGCAACTACGCTTCTGCCATGCCTTGGGTGTTGAAAGCTAAAGCTGAATATGGCGCAAACCAAGTGTTGTTCTGTCCGAATGGCGACGTTCAGGAAACCGGTGCGTCTAACTTTATCCTGATTAACGGCGATGAAATCATTACCAAACCGTTGACAGATGAATTCCTGCACGGCGTTACCCGTGATTCCGTGCTGACTGTTGCCAAAGATTTGGGCTATACCGTTACCGAACGCAACTTTACCGTTGATGAGCTGAAAGCAGCTGTGGAAAATGGTGCAGAGGCGATTCTGACTGGTACGGCTGCAGTCATTTCTCCGGTAACTTCTTTCGTGATTGATGGCAAAGAAATCGAAGTGAAGAGCCAAGAGCGCGGTTACGCAATCCGTAAGGCGATTACCGACATTCAATACGGTTTGACAGAAGACAAACACGGCTGGTTGGTCGAAGTTTGTTAAATAGAGCGCATTTAATAAAAAAGGCCGTCTGAAATATTTTTTCAGACGGCCTTTTTTTATTGGTTTTTAGATGGTAAAAGCAATAATAAAATACTAAATTTTTCAAATAAACGGTAGTATTTTAGGATAATCGGTATATAATGCGCAATTATGTTGTAAAAATACATATTGAAAATATCGAATTTTATTGATTTTTCGATGAAGTTAAAAACATTTATAGATATTTATTTTGTATATTTTGTAAATTTAGTTAAATTAGGAATGCTAAAAACATATTGTGTTAGAATTCCCCTCCTTTTTGGCTTCGCGGGATTAACTCTGTCACGCCAAAAAGGAAAACAATACAAGATAAAACCATTTTTATTTTGCTATAAAAATCAAAAATAACTTAACTTTGGATGAACTAATCAATTAAAAAGGGACTCTGATACATTTCCGTCAAAAATAACCGGATACATGGTACGCGGACAGATTGCCTATAAAAGTCATCTGTAGGAAAACGTTGCGTTGTTTACACCA
>NZ_KV810289.1:62142-89219 GCF_001812735.1 Neisseria sp. HMSC069H12 | reverse complement strand
CTACTTTTTGCTCAATATTAGGAAGGTTTTAGTCAATTGAAGATTTTTTTGCGCATTTTTATGCGTCAAATTTCGTGAACAGACGATTTTTGCAAAGGTCTCGGCCTTTAAGTTTTTTTAAATATGTCTAACTTTTTGCTGCTTTTACTTTTTCTGCAAACCACAGCGCCGCCGCAGCACCTGCCATATCGGCAATACCGTCCGCGATCGAACCTTGGCGCGTAGCAGTCAGAAATGCCTGGGCCAACTCACTTCCTACTGCAAACAATAAAGCGGCAAGCAGAATGCCTTTATAGGGTATTTCCCTATTCTCTTGAATAAATATTTTTGCGCACAGCCATGCCTGACCGAAGAAAAGTCCGAAATGGCCGACTTTATCAAAATGGGGAAATGGTGGAGCGCTATTGCCACCCTCTTTGAAAAGTAAGGCATAAATGGCAGCGGCAAACCAGATCAAGGCAGCGGCAGTAAATTTGTTTAATGGTAAGGCTTTCATTTGTCGGCCTCTTCATCCAGCCATGTTTGGCAGATATCTGCCAAGCGGACAAATTTCCCACCCCGCACCTTCAAAATATCACGCCATTGTGCCACTTCTTCTGCATCCGGGGCATCTTCAATACTGCATTCGTAAAGGCAGAAGTCTAATGTTTCGCCAACAATGCCTGGGGATTCGGTCTGCATAAGACTGGTCAGTTCGTTCATATTTACTGTTTCTTCGATTGGTTTATCGCTAGCCAGATCGCGCCGTCTGTTTTCAGGCCGTCTGAACATGATGCGCAAGGTTGCCCGTTTGATTCGGGTACGCTTACTTACTGTGTAAAAAACGTGTTGCCTCTTCCCATTCGCCATTTAACACGGCCGGCAATCCTTGCAGGGATTTGGCAATGGAATCATCAATTTGCTGTCTGTGTTCCGCCGACGGTTTATTCAACACATAACCGACAACCAGATTACGGTCGCCAGGATGATCAATACCCAAGCGCAGGCGGTAGAAATTAGGCGTACCCAAACGAGCCTGAATGTCTTTGAGGCCGTTGTGTCCGCCGTTGCCGCCGCCAAGTTTGAATTTGATACGGCCGCATGGAATATCCAGCTCGTCATGAACCACCAAAATCTCCTCCGGCTTGATTTTGTAAAATTGAGCCAAAGCGGCTACTGCCTGACCGGAGCGGTTCATAAAGGTCATGGGTTTGAGCAGCCAAACATCGCCATCCGGCGTAGTGGCGCGCGCTACTTCGCCGTAAAATTTCTTTTCGTCTTTAAAATTGACTTTCCATTTCCACGCCAGTTCGTCCAACAGCCAAAAGCCAACATTGTGGCGCGTTTGTTCGTATTCTTGGCCTGGATTGCCCAAACCGACGATTAATTTAATTTTCAAGCTCATTACTGTTCTTTCAGTTTGACAGGCCGTCTGAAAAAGTTTCAGACGGCCTTTGATTTATTCTTGCCCTGCGCGTTTACGTCGCGCTTCTTTCGGATCAATCAACAATGGACGATAAACCTCAATCCGATCACCATCGCGCAACACAGTCTCGTCTTTCACAGCCTTGCCGAAAATACCCAAAGGCGCTTGCTGTAAATCCAACTCTGGGAACTCCACCTCCAAACCGCTTTTCAAGGTAGCTTCGCGTACGGTTGTACCTTCTGCAACGGTCATGCTCTTCAACACTTGCCTGTCGGCCAGTCCGTAAACAATTTCAATCTCAAGCATAGCGGCGGTCGGCCTCTTTAATAAAAGCATCCACCAGCGTGCCGGCGAGATGGCCAAACACTGGGGAAATCATGGCAGAGAGTACGGCATTGGAAAAATCGTATTCTAATCTGAATTCAACTTTACACATATCATCACCCAAATCGATAAATTTCCAAGTGCCGCGCAAGGTTTTAAACGGCCCTTCGAGCAAATCCATGCGGATTTCCTGCCCCGGGATATTGTGATTGTGCGTCGCAAATGACTGTTTGACGCGCATATAGTCCATAAACAGGCGCGCTTTTAGCTCATTTCCTTTGCGTTCGATGACTTCGGTCTTGCTGTACCACGGCAAAAATTTTGGATAGTCCTCAACTTTGTCCACCAGCTCAAACATTTCCTTAGCGCTATGCAGCACCAATACGTTTTTCTCGACTTTTTTCATGTGGTTGTAGACCTTGTTTTTGAATATTTGGGGTTCAGACGGCATGATTTAGAAAAATATCTGCCCTACTTTGGGACAAAATTCCCAATTTAAACCGCTTCGCCATTTTGTTTCGCTTCCAGCCATTCCCAGCGTTCCAGCTTTTCTAAAAGCAGCATTTCAATTTCTTCAGCCCTGCTTTGTAACACACCTGCTTTTTCGTAATTTTTGAAAATTTCAGGATCGGAAAGCTGGGCATTGATTTCAGCCTGCTCGGTTTCCAAAGCTGCGATTTCATCAGGTAGGGCATCGAGTTCGCGCTGTTCTTTGTAGGAAAGTTTGACCGTGCGGTTGGCTTTGGGTTTGACTTTCTCAGGCTCGGCAACTGCTTTAGGCGCCGAGGCCGTCTGAATTTTATCTTCCCGCGATTTTGCGTCGATATAGTCCTGATAGCCGCCGATATATTCTTTCAGACGACCTTGTCCTTCAAAAACAATGCTTTGGGTAATCACGTTATCAAGGAACATACGGTCATGCGAGACAAGGAATACCGTGCCTTGATAATCACGCAGCAAGTCTTCGAGCAGCTCTTGGGTGTCGATGTCCAAGTCGTTGGTCGGTTCGTCCAAGACTAGGATATTGGCAGGGCGGGTGAAGAGTTTTGCCAGCAGGAGGCGGTTGCGTTCGCCGCCGGAGAGCGATGAAACAGGACTTTGTGCGCGGGCTGGATGGAACAGGAAATCTTCCAAATAGCTCATCACATGCTTTTTCTTACCGCCGACTTCAACGTAATCGTTTCCCTGTCCGAGCGTGTAAAACACGGTGTCGTTTTCGTTCAACGCGCTGCGGAATTGGTCGAAATAAGCAACTTCCTGCTTACTGCCGATACGGATTCTGCCGTAGGTCGGCTGCAATTCGCCCAAAATCAGCTTGAGGAAGGTGGTTTTGCCGATGCCGTTTGGACCGATTAAGCCGATTTTGTCGCCGCGCTGCAAAATGGCGGAGAATTTGTCCATGATGACTTTGTCGCCATAGGCAAACGAGGCATGTTCCAATTCGGCGATGATTTTGCCGCTCTTCTCGCCGCTGTCGAGCTTAAAGTTAACCTGCCCTTGTACATTGCGGCGTTCGGCGCGCTGGCGGCGCAACTCTTCCAAACGGCGCACGCGGCCTTCATTACGGGTACGGCGCGCTTCGATGCCTTTGCGTATCCATGCTTCTTCCTGAGCATGGAATTTATCAAACAAGCGGTTATGTTCCGCCTCGACTGCCAACTCTTGCGCTTTTTTCTCGCTGTATTTGGAGAACGAACCGGGATAGGAGCGCAGAATGCCGCGGTCGAGTTCGACGATGCGCGTGGCGATATTATCCAAAAAACGGCGGTCGTGGGTAATCACAACCAGGCTACCTTCAAACGCTTTAAGCAGGTTTTCCAGCCAAATAATTGCGTCAATGTCCAAATGGTTGGTCGGCTCGTCCAGCAGCAATACGTCGGGCTTCTGCACCCAAGCCTGCGCCAGGGCGACGCGCTTTTTCTGACCGCCGGAGAGGTTGCCGATTTTTTCGTTTTCCGGCAAACCGAGTTCGCCCAAAGTCTGCTTCACGGCCGCATCCAGCTTCCAGCCATCCTTCGCTTCGATTTCAAGTTGCAATTCGTTGAGCTCTTTCAACAAAGCCTCACTCGAACCATTTTCCAACTCATGGCTGACATGATGATAACGGCGCAATAAATCACGAATTTCGCCCAAACCTTCAGCAACAGTATCAAATACGGTTGTTTCCTTATCAAAAAAAGATTCCTGCGGTACATAAACGATTTTGAGATTGTTTTGAACAATAATCTGCCCGTCATCGAGCTTTTGTACGCCTGCAAAAATTTTTAAAAACGAAGACTTACCCGCACCGTTGCGGCCGATTAAACCGATTTTTTCGCCGCTATCGAGTTGAAAAGAAGTTTTGTCGAGCAAGGCAACGTGGCCGACGGCAAAAGAAGCATTTTCTACGGATAAGATATTCATGGGGAAACTTCAAAAAAGAAAAGGGAGACATTTTAACCGATTATCGGCAGATATTTGCCGACAATCATATGAAATTGAAATCATCAGGCCGTCTGAAAGCAGTTTTCAGACGGCCTTCATTATTATTCTTTAACCTTCAAACCAAAATGCAGATAGGCTCGTTCTGTTGCTACGCGTCCGCGCGGTGTACGCTGCAAAAAGCCCTGCTGAATCAGATAAGGCTCAATCACATCTTCGATGGTATCGGTTGATTCGCCAATCGCAGCAGCCACGTTTTCCAAACCGACAGGACCGCCGCTGAACTTGTGCAAAATCGCCTCAAGGAATTTCCTGTCCATCACGTCCAAACCTTGCCCGTCCACATCCAGCATACTCAAAGCCGCATCGGCAATTTCCGCATCAATGACACCGTTGTTTTTCACATCGGCATAATCGCGTACACGTCGCAAAAGGCGGTTGGCAATACGCGGCGTACCGCGGCTGCGCTTGGCCACTTCCATCGCGCCCTCTTCACCCATATCCAACTGCAATAGTTGAGCAGAACGGGCAACAATAGTCGCCAAATCTTTATTCTGATAAAACTCTAATCGGGATACGATACCGAAACGGTCGCGCAAAGGATTGGTCAGCATACCGGCACGGGTCGTCGCGCCTACCAATGTAAACGGCGGCAAATCGATTTTGACCGAACGCGCGGCCGGTCCTTCGCCTATCATGATGTCCAACTGATAATCTTCAAGCGCAGGATAAAGGATTTCTTCAACCACAGGACTTAAACGGTGGATTTCATCGATAAACAGCACATCATGCGGCTCAAGATTAGTCAACAAGGCTGCAAGGTCGCCGGCACGTTCCAAAACCGGGCCGCTGGTTTGACGCAAATTAACGCCTAACTCTTTAGCGATAATGTGTGCCAAAGTAGTTTTGCCCAAACCCGGAGGGCCAAACAGCAAAGTGTGGTCAAGCGCTTCACCACGTTTTTTCGCTGCCTGAATAAAAATGGCCAACTGCTCTTTTGCTTTATCCTGCCCGATATAGTCGTCTAAAGTTTTCGGACGTAAAGCGCGTTCAAGCAATTCTTCCTGAGCGGAAATATTTTGAGCAGTGATAATGCGCTGAGGTTGTGCAGAAGTAAGATTATCAGTTTGTAACATAATGTTTCTAAATTCTAAGACCGTTCCCGACCCGTTGTTTCAGACGGCCCGAACAATCAGACAAAGCGGTTAAATTATGATTTTGGCCATTATACCCGATAAGGCCGAGCCACTTTTCCCTCAAATCTAAATCACACAAAAATTTTCGCTTTCAGACGGCCAAAGCAACGTATAATAAACGGTTGATTCAAATACCTATCGCATTCAGGAGAACACATGAGCCTCAAGCAAAAAGTCATTGCCATCGACGGCCCCAGCGCATCCGGTAAAGGGACGGTTGCCTCACGCGTAGCCGAAGCCTTGGGTTTTCTTTACCTCGACTCCGGTGCGCTTTACCGCCTGACCGCACTTTACGCACAAAAACAAAATGTTGCCTGGACAGATGAAGATGCCGTCAGCACACTGGCAGAAACCTTGCCCGCACAATTTGAAGGTAGCGCCGTATTATTAAACGGCGAAGATGTATCCGAGCAAATCCGTACCGAAGCAATCGGCATGGGCGCATCTGCCGTCGCACAGTTGCCTAAAGTGCGTGCCGCCCTTTTGCAACGCCAACGCGACTTCCTAACTGATAAAGGCTTGGTCGCCGACGGCCGCGATATTGGCTCGGTTATTTTCCCTGATGCCGCATTAAAAATTTTCCTGACCGCAAGTGCCAATGTCCGCGCCCAACGTCGTGCCAAACAACTCGGTATCCCATGCGAAGGCGTTGCATTCGAGCGTATTTTGTCGGACATTGAAGCGCGCGACGAAGCAGACCGCCGCCGCCCTATTGCTCCGTTGAAACAGCTGCCCGACGCCCTTCTTTTAGATACTGATAACCTTTCTATCGAAGAAGCTGTAAAAAAAGTGCTTGATTGGTATCATAAAGTTTAAAATTTGGAGTATAATCGCGAAGTTTTCATTTCAGACGGCCTGTTAACCCTATAACAAGGCCGTCTGAAAACATTTCCCAACCTGCCGCGCCAAGGACGGCAGGTCATTGCAAACCTAACCCGCACCCCTTGGCGGTGTACCGAAAAGAGTATATATGACTATGGAAAATTTTGCCCAGCTGCTGGAAGAAAGCTTTACCCTGCAAGAGATGAACCCAGGTGAAGTGATTACTGCCGAAGTAGTCGGCATCGATCAAAACTTCGTTACCGTTAACGCAGGTCTGAAATCAGAATCTCTGATTGATGTTGCTGAATTCAAAAACGCTCAGGGCGAGATTGAAGTTAAAGTTGGCGATTTCGTTACCGTTACCATCGAATCTGTTGAAAACGGCTTCGGCGAAACCAAACTGTCCCGCGAAAAAGCCAAACGCGCTGCCGACTGGATCGCTTTGGAAGAAGCGATGGAAAACGGCGACATCCTGTCCGGCGTTATCAATGGCAAAGTCAAAGGCGGTCTGACCGTTATGATCAACAGCATCCGCGCATTCCTGCCGGGTTCTTTGGTTGACGTACGTCCTGTAAAAGACACTTCTCACTTCGAAGGCAAAGAAATTGAATTCAAAGTGATCAAACTGGACAAAAAACGCAACAACGTTGTTGTGTCCCGCCGCGCTGTTCTGGAAGCTACTTTGGGCGAAGAACGCAAAGCCTTGCTGGAAAACCTGCAAGAAGGTTCAGTTATCAAAGGTATCGTTAAAAACATCACCGATTACGGTGCATTCGTTGACTTGGGCGGCATCGACGGTCTGTTACACATCACCGACTTGGCATGGCGCCGTGTGAAACACCCAAGCGAAGTTCTGGAAGTCGGTCAAGAAGTTGAAGCCAAAGTCCTGAAATTCGACCAAGACAAACAACGCGTTTCTCTGGGTATGAAACAATTGGGCGAAGATCCTTGGAGCGGCCTGACCCGTCGTTACCCACAAGGTACCCGCCTGTTCGGTAAAGTATCCAACCTGACTGATTACGGTGCGTTCGTTGAAATCGAACAAGGCATCGAAGGTTTGGTACACGTTTCCGAAATGGATTGGACCAACAAAAACGTACACCCAAGCAAAGTTGTTCAACTGGGTGACGAAGTCGAAGTCATGATTCTGGAAATCGACGAAGACCGCCGCCGTATCTCTTTGGGTATGAAACAATGCCAAGCCAATCCTTGGGAAGAATTTGCCGCCAACCACAATAAAGGCGACAAAATCTCCGGTGCGGTTAAATCCATCACTGACTTTGGCGTATTCGTAGGTCTGCCCGGCGGTATCGACGGTCTGGTTCACTTGTCTGACCTGTCTTGGACTGAAGCCGGCGAAGAAGCTGTACGCAAATACAAAAAAGGCGAAGAAGTTGAAGCCGTTGTATTGGCAATCGACGTTGACAAAGAGCGCATCTCTTTGGGCATCAAACAACTGGAAGGCGATCCTTTCGGCAACTTCATCAGCGTAAACGACAAAGGTTCTTTGGTTAAAGGTTCTGTGAAATCTGTTGACGCCAAAGGTGCCGTTGTTGCCCTGTCTGACGAAGTAGAAGGCTACCTGCCTGCTTCCGAATTCGCAGCTGACCGCGTTGAAGATCTGACCACCAAACTGAAAGAAGGTGATGAGGTTGAAGCCGTTATCGTTACCGTTGACCGCAAAAACCGCAGCATCCGTCTGTCTATTAAAGCGAAAGACGCTAAAGAAAACCGCGAAGCGCTGAATTCAGTTAACGCCGCTGCAACTGCCAATGCCGGTACTACCAGCCTGGGCGACTTGCTGAAAGCCAAACTGTCCGGCGACCAAGAATAAGGTTGTAGACATGACGAAGTCTGAATTGATGGTTCGCCTTGCAGAAGTGTTTGCCGAAAAAAATGGCAACCAACTGCTGGCTAAAGATGTCGAATACAGTGTAAAAGTCTTGGTTGATACCATGACCCGCTCACTGGCTCGTGGACAACGTATCGAAATCCGCGGCTTCGGCAGCTTCGACTTGAACCACCGCCCTGCCCGTATCGGGCGCAACCCGAAAACCGGCGAACGCGTGGAAGTGCCTGAAAAGCATGTTCCTCACTTTAAACCGGGTAAAGAGTTGCGTGAGCGTGTAGACTTGGCATTGCAAGAAAGTGCTCATTAATACTTAGTAGCAAAACGCCGCAGAAATGCGGCGTTTTTTTGTTTTCGCAAGAAATACCAAAGCCAGCTCTTTTCACGCATACCTTAATCGCACACTATTTCAACTATATTTACTACAATGCTTTTGCAAAAAACGCAGGCCGTCTGAAATCATTTATAATAGACCGACTATTCTGTAATGAAAACATCATTCCAACTACTGTCCAAACTATTGCGGATGATGTTTCAACTATCGCCAGCAAAGCATAATAAAGGTTACACATGAGCAATAGAGACCAACTATTCACACCACCTCCATTTGAAAACCACAGCCCATTGACTTGGTATCAAGCTGCAGCCGAGCAGCCCAACTTTATCCGCGACGAAGCCCAAGCGCGAGCCATTGAATATTTGGATCGTTTATGGACCGAGCTGATGATGTTCAAACGTAAACGCAACCGTTTTCTTGGCCGTAGCTTGCGTTCCCCCCAAGTACCTAAAGGACTCTATTTTTATGGTGGCGTAGGGCGCGGTAAAAGTTTTTTGATGGATGCTTTTTTCGGCTGCCTCCCTTATCGTCGCAAGCGTCGCGTGCATTTCCATGCCTTCATGGCCGAAATCCATCAACGCCTTAAAGTTTTGAAAAGCGAAGCCAACCCCTTAAAAGCCGTTGCAACAGAAATTGCCAAAGAAACACGCGTATTATGCTTTGACGAGTTCCACGTCAGTGATATTGCCGATGCCATGATTTTGGGCCGTTTGCTGGAAAACCTGTTGAGTGAAGGTGTCGTCTTGGTAGCTACTTCCAACTATGCTCCATCCGAACTCTATCCTCAAGGCCAAAACCGCAGCAGCTTTCTGCCAACCATCGCCCTTATCGAGTCCAACCTGACCGTTTTAAATGTAGATGGTGGCGAAGATTACCGCTTGCGTACGTTGCGTCCTGCTGAAATTTTCTTTGTTCCCAATAATGAAGAAAACGAGCAAAAACTCGCTGCTTTATTTAAGGAAATGAGCGGAATCTCTGAATTAAACCCAGGTATCAGCATTATTCATGGACGGGAAATTCCTCATAAAGCCCAGTCAGAACGCGCCATTTGGTTTGATTTCCGCGCATTATGTTTTGGCCCGCGCTCTCAAGCTGACTATTTGTATTTAGCTGAACATTACGAGATGGTTTTCCTTTCAGGGTTAGAACGCCTAACCCAGCAAGAAAAAGCAGAAGCACGCCGTCTGACATGGTTAATTGACGTTTTATACGATTTCCGTGTGAAGCTGTGCGCTACCAGCGCAGTTGGCGTAAACGATATTTACGTCGAAGGCGATTTTGCAGAAGAATTTACCCGTACGGCCAGCCGTATGATCGAAATGCAATCTGAAGTCTACTTGGAACAACTGCACCTGACTTTAAGCAAATAATGCCTTTCCCAAAAAGGGGCGAAATTTGGTAGAATACACTTCCCTCGCCTCTTGGCTACGACAACTTACCTTTCAATAAAAACAAGGACATAACATGGCCATAGAACGTACGATTTCCATCATCAAACCCGATGCAGTAGAAAAAAACGTCATCGGCAAGATTTACAGCCGCTTTGAAGAAAACGGCTTGCGCATTATTGCGGCAAAAATGAAACATCTCTCTGAGCGTGAAGCAAAAGAATTTTATGCTGTACACAAAGACCGCCCTTTTTATGAAGACTTGGTTAAATTCATGACTCGCAATCCTGTCATGATTCAAGTATTAGAAGGTGAAAACGCCGTTGCCAAAAATCGTGAACTGATGGGCGCAACCAATCCAGCCGATGCAGCTCCTGGCACAATCCGTGCCGACTTTGCAGAATCTGTCAGTGTTAATGCTGTACATGGTTCTGACAGCGTTGAAAATGCTGCAATTGAAATTGCTTACTTCTTCAGCCAAAGCGAAATCTGCCCACGCTAAGAATAAAAGCCTGTAGCCGCTTTACGGCCGTCCGATTCATATCGGACGGCAAAACTGCTTTGTATGTCCTACAAATTAAAGGCCGTCTGAAAATCCAAAGGCTATTAAAGCAAAGCTGCCCAATAAGCCCCTTTGCTTTAAAAGCTTTACTGAGAAACATAAAAATACATGAAAACCAATCTACTGAATTATGATTTAAACGGACTGACGCAACACTTTGCCGAAATGGGCGAAAAGCCTTTTCGTGCCAAGCAGGTAATGCGTTGGATGCATCAAGCCGGTGCACAAAACTTTGAAGAAATGACTGACTTGGCCAAATCATTGCGTGCCAAGTTAAATAAACAAGCCACAATCGAAGTGCCTAAATTAATGATGGCACAAGAATCTACGGATGGCACGCGCAAATGGTTGCTGGATGTCGGCACGGGCAACGGTGTAGAAACCGTTTTCATTCCCGAGGCTGAACGCGGTACTTTGTGCATCTCTTCCCAAGTCGGTTGCGCATTGGAATGTACCTTCTGCTCTACCGGTCGACAAGGTTTCAACCGCAACCTGACTGCCGCTGAAATTATCGGTCAACTTTGGTGGGCCAATAAAGCCATGGGCGTTACCCCTAAAAACGAACGCGTTATCTCCAACGTGGTGATGATGGGTATGGGCGAACCCATGGCAAACTTTGACAATGTTGTTACCGCTTTGAGCATTATGCTGGATGATCACGGCTACGGCTTGAGCCGCCGTCGTGTGACCGTTTCCACTTCGGGTATGGTTCCACAAATGGACAGACTGCGTGACGCAATGCCTGTTGCTTTGGCTGTGTCTTTACACGCATCCAACGATGAAGTGCGCGATCAGATTGTTCCCCTCAACAAAAAATACCCGCTTAAAGAATTGATGGCGGCCTGTCAACGTTATTTGGTCAAAGCACCCCGTGACTTTATTACCTTTGAATACGTTATGCTCGACGGTATCAACGATAAAGCGCAACATGCGCGCGAATTGATTGAGTTGGTTAAAGACGTACCATGCAAATTCAATCTGATTCCGTTCAATCCTTTCCCAAATTCCGGCTACGAACGTTCTACCAATGAAAATATCCGTGTCTTCCGCGATATTCTGCAACAAGCCGGCTTTGTCGTTACTGTCCGCAAAACCCGCGGCGACGATATCGATGCAGCTTGCGGACAATTGGCCGGACAAGTACAAGATAAAACACGTCGCCAACAAAAATGGCAACAGATTTTGGTCGAACAATAAGGTTAATTATGAAAATTAAGTTCGGATTCGCTTTACTTACCGCACTGACTCTTTCTGCCTGCGCTTCCTCTTCCGGCCCAAGCCCTAAAGAACGTGCCATTCAAGTTTCTAATATCAAAACCCAACTGGCTGTGGAATATATGCGCGGCCAAAACTACCGCCAAGCTACTGAAAGTATCGAAGAGGCGCTTAAGTCCAATTCAAAAAATGACCTTGCTTGGTTGGTACGCGCCGAGATTTATCAGTATTTGAAGGTCAAAGATAAAGCTCAGGAAAGCTTTCTTAAAGCATTGTCTTTAAAACCTGATAGCGCGGAAGTCAACAACAACTACGGTTGGTTCTTGTGCAATCAAATGAATGCACCGGCCGAATCTTTGGCTTACTTTGACAAAGCACTGGCCGACCCAACCTACCCAAGCCCCTTTATTGCCAATATGAATAAAGGCATTTGCAGTGCAAGGTTAGGCCAATACTCCTTAGCCCAAGCCTATTTGGAAAGGTCTTTAGCAGCGAATCCACAATTCTTCCCTGCTTTCAAAGAACTTGCCCGAACCAAAATGATGGCAGGCAATCTGAACGATGCCGACTATTATTTCCGCCAATACCAAAGCAAAGTTGATGTCCTTCAGGCTGACGATTTGCTTTTAGGCTGGCGTTTGGCTACTGCCTTGGGCAATAAACACGCCGCATACGAATACGAAGCCCAACTTAGGGCAAACTTCCCCTATTCAGACGAACTACAAACCGTCACAACAGGCCACTAAATGGAAAATAACGATAAAATCAACTACGACACACAAGCCGCCAAAATATTGGGGGATGAATTACGCAAACACAGAACTGATGCCAAAATCGATATTCAAGATGTTGCTTCACGTTTGAAACTGTCTGCCGAACAAATTGATGCTTTAGAAAAAGGGGAATATTCAGGCTTTCCCGGTTTAGTCTTTGTTTCAGGCTATTTGCGTTCATATGCACGATTTCTGAAAATCGACGAACAAACCATCACCAAACATTTGCTCTCCATTACTCCGCAACTTGAAGACCATGTATACGCGGTAACACGCAGCACCAACGCCGGCTTAAGCTACACAGACACTGAAAAACAAGGTTTCCCAAAATGGATATTGGGGATAGCCGCACTGGCTTTGGCTGTAGGCGGCGTTTACTTTTGGCAAAGCAAATCCAGTTTTGAAAACGAACAGGCAAATATTCAAAACAGCAAAGATGTTGCTGATACGATGAAAACGCCTGCCTTAAAAACGGATAATGTTGCCGTTAGCGAAATGACAGAAGACGGCAAAAAAGAAATCACTAATAAACCTGAAGTGACTAATGATCAAGCAGCTTCTGAAGCTTCTGCCGTCGTACAAGAAGAGAAGCCTGCCGTCAAAGTTGAGAAAGACGAACTTTGGATTAAAGTCCAATACCGAAGCAATCTGATTATTACAGATAAAGATGGAAAAGTAGTATTCAGCCGTATCGTTCCGGCCGGAAGCGAACAACGTCTGAGAGGCGGTGCGCCTTACAATGTTTGGATCGGTATTGCAGCCGGTTCGGAAGCCAATTACGGCGGCACACCTATCGAACCTTTGAAATACCGTGTTGCCGGTGAAAAATCCGCCTCTTTTGTTGCAGGAAAAAACTAAAATGACCACACCTAAACGCCGTCAGACACATCAAGTCAAAATTGACCACCTCATCATCGGCTCCGATGCGCCCGTTCTTGTGCAATCCATGACCAATACGGATACGGCAGATGCCGCAGCAACTGCCCGACAGGTCAAAGAGTTGAGCGATGCCGGCTCGGAAATGGTACGCATCACGGTCAATACTCCGGAAGCGGCTTCCAAAGTCGCTGAAATCCGCAGCCGCTTAGACGATATGGGTTACACCACGCCCCTGATCGGCGACTTCCATTTCAATGGCGAACGCTTATTGGCCGAATTTCCTGAGTGCGGCAAAGCCTTGGCCAAATATCGGATTAACCCGGGTAATGTCGGCAAAGGTGCAAAAGGCGATGAAAAATTTGCCTTTATGATTCGTACTGCCGCAGAAAACAATAAAGCCGTACGCATCGGTGTGAACTGGGGTTCTCTTGATCAAAGCCTTGCCAAGCGCATGATGGATGCCAACCTAGCTTCTGCCACACCGAAGCCCCCTGAAGAAATCATGAAAGAGGCTTTGATTGTTTCTGCGCTGGAATCGGCAGAAAAAGCCGTGGCTTTAGGCTTGCCTGAAGACAAAATCATTTTGTCGTGCAAAGTCAGCGCCGTACAAGACTTGATTCAGGTTTACCGCGAATTAGGCAGCCGTTGCCGTTACCCGCTCCATCTCGGCCTGACTGAGGCCGGCATGGGCAGCAAGGGCATTGTGGCCTCCACCGCAGCTCTGTCCGTATTATTGCAAGAAGGCATCGGCGACACCATTCGAATTTCCCTTACGCCCGAACCCGGCTCCCCACGCACACAAGAAGTCATTGTCGGTCAAGAAATCCTGCAAACCATGGGCTTGCGCTCCTTTACGCCAATGGTTACAGCCTGCCCGGGTTGCGGCCGTACCACCAGTACCGTATTCCAAGAGTTGGCTCAAGACGTACAAAACTATTTACGCCAAAAAATGGCTGTTTGGCGCACTGAATATCCAGGCGTTGAATCATTGAACGTCGCCGTGATGGGTTGCGTGGTAAATGGTCCGGGCGAAAGCAAGCTTGCCGATATCGGTATCAGCCTGCCAGGTACAGGCGAAACTCCGGTTGCGCCGGTTTATGTAGACGGCGAACGCAAAGTTACCCTCAAAGGCGACAATATCGCTGCCGAGTTTTTGCAAATCGTTGAAGATTATGTCAAAACCAACTATTGCGAAGGTGGCGCAAAACGTAAGCAAAACCGTGTCATTCCGATTCAGTCCGCCTAAAACATTATCAAAATAAAGAGGCCGTCTGAAAATATGTTGGGCAAACTGGATACTTGGCTGACTGAGCATCCCAAACGCAAGGATTTGCATGGTTGGCGACGCTTTATCGTTGAATTTTGGTTTTTCGGTTTGAAAGAAGCACGAGCCTGCTTATTTGCAGGCTTGTTTTTCATTGCCATGTTTCTTATTCCGAAAACAGGTTGGCTGGGAATTTCGCGCTATGACCTGCTGCTGATTTTTGCCGTCTCCGTACAAGCAGCCATGCTGTATTTCATGCTGGAAACTTGGGACGAAGTAAAATCGATTACGCTGTTTCACTTGGTCGGCTTTGCTTTAGAGTGGTTCAAAACATCGGGCGGTATCCAATCCTGGAGCTATCCGGAAGAAGCATATACCAAAATCGGCGGCGTACCGCTGTTTGCGGGCTTTATGTATGCCGCGGTCGGCAGCTATATTATCCAAGCATGGCGGCTGTTTGACCTCAAAATCAAAAGCCATCCGCCATATTGGTTGGGCACTTTGTGCGCACTGGCGATTTATATCAATTTCTTCACCCATCACTATATCGGCGACTATCGCTGGTATCTTGCAGCTTTTGCTCTCGGCCTATACGCCCGGACAACGGTCTTATACACTCCCTATGACACCACTCGCAAAATGCCCCTCCTGCTCGCTTTCGTCCTGATCGGATTTTTTATTTGGCTGGCGGAAAATTTGGGAACCCTATTCGGCGTTTGGCACTATCCCAACCAAATCGGCGCATGGGCATCAGTACACATCAGCAAATGGAGTTCATGGGCTTTACTGGTGATGATGACTTTTACCATCGTTGCAAATTTAAAACACATCAAACATACCATCAGCGTATCGAAAGATTAGTTATTTAACATTTGAAAAGGCCGTCTGAAACTTTCAGACGGCCTTTAATTTTCAACAATCAATTAAACAAACTTAAAGCTTTAACAAACACCATAATGACACCATAGCACAAAGGGATGCAAACCAAAGCCCAGCGCCACCATATACCGATACCGCCCGCTGATACTTTCTTGCTGATCAAATAGGCATCGGATACAGCGGTTTCATCATCGGGGTTGCCGCTATGTGCCGCGACCTTAATGTCCTTCTCGTGATGCTTTTCGTGAACCGAACGGACACTCAAATTACACAGCAAACCGACAATCAACAAACCTGCCATGATGTACATGGTGATGCTATAAGCCTCGGCAGCCGGAACGCCGCTTTCAATTTGGCTTTGGCGGATATAGTTGACCAACACCGGGCCGATAACGGCCGCAGTTGACCATGCCAGCAAAATCCTGCCGTGGATTGCACCGACTTGATAAGTGCCGAACAAATCCTTCAGATACGCCGGAATCGCTGCGAAACCGCCGCCATACATGGAAATGATGACGCAAAACCCAATAACAAACAAAGCCTTATTACCGCTCTCTCCAATAGACGGAATGGCAAAATACAACAGCGAGCCGAGCACAAAGAAAATGGTATAAGTATTTTTACGCCCGATTTTGTCTGACACGCTGGACCACAAAAAGCGGCCGCCCATATTAAACAGGCTCAAGAGACTCACAAAACCTGCCGCCGAGCCCGCACCAATGGCCGCTTGTTTTCCTACAGATGCCTCGGAAAACAGCTCCTGAATCATGACGGAAGCCTGTCCCAACACACCAATACCGGCCGTCACATTCAAGCACAACACCCAAAACAAGAGCCAGAATTGCGGCGTTTTCATGGCTTGTGAGACATTGACATGATTGCTGCTGACCAATTTGCTTTTGTTTTTCGGCGCAACATAACCTTTAGGTTTCCAGCCATCGGCAGGTACACGGATCGTAAACGCGCCGAACATCATCAACACCAAATAAAACAACCCTAAAACCACAAAAGTCTGCGCAACGCCAACCGAAGTTTCACTGGAGAAAAAACTCATCAGCGATACCGACAAAGGCGAAGCCAACATCGCGCCGCCGCCAAAACCCATAATCGCCAAGCCTGTCGCCATGCCCGGTTTATCGGGAAACCATTTCATCAATGTCGATACAGGCCCGATATAGCCCAAGCCCAAACCAATCCCGCCAATCACGCCGTTGCCCAAATAAAGCAAAAACAGATTGTGCGTATGGACGCCGATTGCCGACACAAAAAAGCCCAAGCTAAAGCAGCAGGCGGCAACAAACATCGCCTTACGCGGCCCAACGCGTTCCATCCATGTACCGAACATGGCCGCAGACGCGCCCAACATCGCCAAGGCAATACTGAAAATCCAGCCCACCGTGGTCAGCTTCCAATCTCCGGCAGCCGACTCAGTGATACCGATAAGCTTGGTTAAAGGCGCATTAAACACGGAATAAGCGTATATCTGTCCGATGGCAAGATGCACGGCCAAAGCGGCAGGCGGTACCAGCCAACGATTAAAGCCGGGTTGGGCAATGGTCGCCTCACGGTCTAAAAACTTCATAAAATCCTCTTATCTTATGTATGTCAAACGCTGATTCCATATCATGTGGAATCGAAAAATTGTTAACAATATTGTAACATTAATCTCCCATTTTCCTTTTTGTCCGCTCCATGATAATTTTGCGCATCAGACAGAAAAAACATTCATCTAAACCATTTTCCTCATCCAATATCAACAAAAAGGCCGTCTGAAAATCTTTCAGACGGCCTTTTCATTCATATCGTTTTATGCGGCAAAGCGTTTGGCAACTTCATCCCAGTTAACGATTTCCCAAAAACCTTTCAGGTAGTTAGGACGGCTGTTGCGGTAGTCGATGTAGTAGGCGTGTTCCCATACGTCGCAAGTCAACAGCGGAGTATTTTCAGTAGTCAGCGGAGTACCTGCATTGGAAGTAGAAACCAGATCCAATTCGCCGGCAGGCGTTTTCACCAACCATGCCCAACCTGAGCCGAAAGTACCGGCCGCGCAGGCATTGAACGCTTCTTGGAATTTCTCGAAGCTGCCCCATTTGGCATCGATGGCTGCAGCTAATTCGCCGGCAGGTTTGCCTTGGCCTTTAGGGGTAAAGCCCAGCCAGTAGAAAGTGTGGTTCCAAGTTTGGGCAGCGTTGTTGAACATACCGCCGGAAGATTTTTTCACGATTTCTTCCAAAGGCATTTCTTCAAACTCAGTGCCTTTGATCTGATTGTTCAAATTGGTGATGTAAGTTTGATGGTGTTTGCCGTAGTGGAACTCCAAAGTTTCTTTGGTCAGATGAGGGGACAAGGCATCCAGTTCATAAGGCAATCGTGGCAGCTTGTGTTCCATTTTTATGCTCCTAATTATTGATATTTATATTTTGGTAGTGTGTGTTGTCAAATCGACAACATTACTATTTTACCTGCTTTAGCCTAAACAAACCAATTGAACTTACACTGCGCTATAATAGTGGATTGCAATTTCCCAGCCAGAGATGCCCGTCATGAGCAATTATTCCGATATGCCGTCTGAAGACCGTGAAATCAGCGCATTGTCACTGCCGCCACATTCCACAGAAGCGGAGCAATCCGTATTGGGCGGCCTGATGCTGGAAAATTCTGCTTGGGACCGTATTGCCGATGTCGTTTCCGGCGAGGATTTTTACCGCCACGAACACCGCCTGATTTTTCGTGCGATTGCCAATCTGATTAATGAAAGCCGTCCTGCCGACGTCATTACCGTCCAAGAAAGTTTGGAACGCAATGAAGAATTGGAAGCGGCAGGCGGATTCAACTATCTGATTACGCTGGCGCAAAACACGCCGTCTGCTGCCAATATCCGCCGCTACGCCGAAATCGTGCGCGAACGTTCCATCATGCGCCAGCTTGCCGAAGTCGGCACGGAAATTGCACGCAACGCATACAATCCGCAAGGGCGCGATGCAGGCCAGCTTTTGGACGAGGCAGAAAACAAAGTATTCCAAATCGCCGAAAGCACCGCCAAATCCAAACAAGGCTTCCTTGAGATGCCCGACCTTCTGAAAGAAGTGGTCGAGCGCATCGATATGCTTTATTCGCGCGACAATCCTGATGAAGTAACCGGCATATCGACAGGTTTTATCGACCTCGACAAAAAAACATCAGGTCTTCAACCAGGCGATTTGATCATCGTCGCAGGTCGTCCGTCCATGGGTAAAACCGCCTTTTCGATCAATATTGCGGAACACGTTGCCGTAGAAAACAAATTGCCTGTCGCCGTATTCTCTATGGAGATGGGCGGTGCGCAGCTGGTTATGCGTATGCTGAGTTCAGTCGGACGTTTGGATCAAAGCGTTTTAAAAACCGGCAGATTACAAGACGAACACTGGGGCCGTCTGAACGAAGCGGTCGTTAAACTCTCCGATGCACCCATGTATATCGATGAAACGCCGGGTTTGACTGCGCTCGAACTCCGCGCCCGCGCCCGTCGTCTTGCACGCCAGTTCAACGGCAAATTGGGGTTGATCGTTATCGACTACCTGCAATTGATGTCAGGTTCTGGTCGCTCTGACAACCGTGCTTCCGAGCTTGGCGAAATTTCGCGCTCCCTCAAAGCATTGGCTAAAGAATTGCAAGTTCCCGTCATTGCCCTGTCGCAGTTGAGCCGTACAGTTGAGCAGCGTACCGACAAACGCCCGATGATGTCCGACTTGCGTGAGTCCGGCGCAATCGAACAAGATGCCGACTTGATTATGTTCATGTATCGCGACGAATACTACAACTCAGATTCACCCGCAAAAGGCTTGGCGGAATGTATTATCGGCAAACACCGTAACGGTCCCGTTGGGAAAGTATTCCTCACTTGGATGGGTCAATTTACCAAATTTGATAATGCTGCCTATATTCCAGAATCCATGTTGATGGAAGATTGAGACAGATTGTCCGAAAAACTAACCGAATTTCATATTTCATTAGTCACGCATTACAAAATCGTTTAGAATAAATCTAATAAAAGCAAAAGCATTGCCACAGGCAAGTGCAAAAGAGAAAACGTCAGTTACCCAACACATTACTACTAAAAAATCACTCATGTATCAGACACAAAAAGGCTTCACCCTAATTGAGTTGCTGATCGTCATTACTATTACAGCAGTAATGGCCGTCATCGCACTTCCCAATATGAATCAATGGATTGCCTCCAGACGTGCGGCATCGCAAGCAGAGCAAATTGCAAATCTGCTGCGCTTCGCGCGTAATGAGGCCGTCCGTCTCAATCTTCCCGTTTACATCTGCCCGGTCAAAATCAAATCCGATGGCTCACCCAATAATGGTTGCGATTCCAAATATGCCGGTAATGGTATGTTAGCCTACGCCGATAAAAACGAAGACTTACGCTATCAAAACGACACAGTTGATTTATCCATCCGCTCCATTATCCTTAATGGAGATACCGACAAAGTGGAATACAGCTTCAACTATATCCCTATCGGCAATGACCGTTCTGCCCTCTCGGCCTCAGCTTCAAAAGAAGTCTGGTGGAGATTTCTTCCCAATGGTACATTTGGTCATTCAACTGATGGCGAAAATTATCAATTTTCAGACGGCCACATCAAAATCAGCCTAACGGATAAATCTGCTGCCGATGCTGAAACCAAGAAAGCCCGTGCTACCGTACTTTTAATTAATGGCAATGGGCATGTCGAAATCTGTGCTAAAAACGATGAGCGCAAAATGTGCGAATACATCTCCAAATAATAACAACGGTATCTTATGAACATTACTAATCCTACTCATCTCAGATCATTTAAAGGCCGTCTGAAAACAAGCCCAACAAGCTTTACCCCAAAACTTCAATCAGGTATGACCCTGATTGAAGTTTTGATTGCCATGTTTGTCCTTACCATCGGTGTGCTCGCCCTTCTGGCTGTCCAACTACGTACTGTATCCACCGTGCGTGAGTCTGAAAATCAAACCGCCGTCGCCCAAATTACGCAAAATCTGATTGAAGGCATGCTCATTAATCCGACGCTCTCTGAAGAAACCGATACTGCAGGGGAAAAAACCTCCCGTTATAAAAAATCCTACGATGCCTACCTAAAATCCGACTCTAAACAAACTGCAAAATTTGAAGCCAAAATGAGCAAAGCCCAACTTGCACAGGCTCAAATTGCACAGTTTAAAGCTGATTTAGCCAAAGCCCTTCCCGAAGCCCAAGTCTTCTCGACCATCTGCAAAGATTCTTCCGGCGCAGAGCCGACTTACGAAAATGGGTTTAACGCAAAATGCGATGGCAAAGGCGACACGACCATCGCTAAGGTTTTATGGTTACAAGATATCGAAGAAGAAAATAGCACAAAAGATCTCAACACATCGGGGCACCACGTTGTCTATACCTACCAATCACGCGTAAGAGACTAACAATGAACAATAAACGCTTACTCAACCATATTCCCAATAAAACCGCCATTCGTGGTTTTAGTATCCTTGAATTTCTGGTTGCCAGCCTGCTCAGCATGATCGTCTTAATGGCTGTCAGCTCCACCTACTTTACTGCACGCGGATTAAACAAGTCTGCCAACGCCCGTATCGGCATCCAACAAGATTTGCGCAACGCCGCCAACATGATTGTCCGCGATGCGCGTATGGCAGGCAATTTCGGTTGCTTCAATATGTCGAATTCTCCTGCCTCTGCAGTGATAGAAGACAAAAGCTCAGATGAATATGCCTTGAAAACAGCCGGGGTTAATAAGCTGTTACCTGTTAAAGAAATCAATAAATTAAGCTATACCGGCTTTGCTCAAACTGGCAAAGCCCTGCTGTTCCAATACGGTATCGACAAAGCAGACTCTCCTGCAAAAACTGCCATTGCCAGCAGTTGCTCCGGTATTGCCAAACCTCACACAGAAATTAAAGATTTGGCTGCGGCAAAATTGGCTTTAAAAATTACCGACTCTGATCAAGACGGCAGTATCACCATTATGAAACATGAAATGATTGCCTACGCTGTCGGTAAACTTGGAGAAGAGAGCGGTTTGTTCCGTTTCCAATTATCAAATGATGGCTCATGGAGTAATCCGCAGCTGTTGATTAAAGGCATTACAACCATGGATATCCACTATATCTATGCAGAATGTCCTGATTCTGAAAATGCATCTGCCAGCGGAGTGAATACAGAATCATTTGATTACAAAAACGCATTGGATATCTCAGCTGAAGCTAAGTCTCCGGCTTCTATCCAAATCGTACTGAATAACGGCAGTATTGACCCATCAAAAGAACAAGACAATAAAGTCGATATCTATAAAATTAATGCCACCATCCGCGGAGGAAACGTATGCGCCGACCGATCACTCTAAACAAACCCGAACGGCAGCAGGGCTATGCTTTGTTTATCGTCTTAATGATGATGGTCGTTATCGCCCTGCTCGTGGTTACAGCCACTCAGTCCTACAATACCGAACAACGCATCAGTACCAACGATGCCGACCGCAAACTGGCAACCACCCTAGCCGAAGCGGCACTGCGTGAAGGTGAAAATCAAATTTTTGATATTGAAGGTAAAAAGACTACTTTTACCGCAAAATGTGAAAAAGGTTTATGTTCCACACCAAACGTCAAATCCAATGCCGATTTTACTGAAGAAGGCAACCCAACCGTAGATGCTTGGAAGCGCAAATGCGACAAAAGCCTGTGTATTGACGCCAATGGTACGGAATATCCTTTAGATAAAAAAAGCGGCATCGTAAATAATCCACGCTACATCATCGAATATTTGGGTAAAACGACAGAGGGTCGAATTACTTACCGCGTTACCGCCAAAGCATGGGGTAAGAATGCCAATACCCAAGTCGTTCTTCAGTCTTACGTTGCCAGCGAATAATATAATGAATACCACCTCTACCAAACAACTAGGCTTTACGCTGGTTGAGATGATGATTGCTGTCGCCATCTTAGCCATCCTGAGCGTCATTGCCATTCCCTCTTACAACCGCTACATTGAACGCGGCTACCAATCACAAGCGCATGCCGAGTTAGTCGCCATCAATTCTGCTTTTAAAAACCAGATGGTTAAAAATCCAAAGTGGAAAACTGATGAGATTAAAACTCAGTTGGATGACTTTATTTCCTCATACAAAGGCCATAAAGATTTGGCAGACAAATATAAATACTCTGCCGAAATGATTGATACCAGTACAAGCCGAGCCTATCGTTTGAAAGCCATTCCCATCAAAACAGGCTATACCCTTTCCGTTTGGATGGATAGTTTAGGCAATGCTTACAAATGCACTGATATTGACTCTGCCAAAGATTCCAAAACTACAATGACCAATGGCAAAGGTTGCGAATCGGTTTCCAAAAAGAAATCTTCTTAGTCTGACAAACATAAAAAAGCAGTGTCATTTTATCGACACTGCTTTTTTTATTTTACTGTTTCCAATCATCGTCTCGGCGTTGGCGTTTCAACAAAATCCTGACTGCACCATCATTGCCTTGTCGGGGCTCGACATAAGCCAACACATCAGGATGCTGCATCAACCAGCGGCGCGTCATATTTTTTAAAACCGGTTTATAGCCTGCAGAACCCAAGCCGCTGCCGTGGACAATCTCGCCGCAAACGCCGCGTTTTTTCGTAAACTCAATAAACTCGTTCAATACCTGCTGCGCTTCTTCCTGCGTATAGCCATGCAAATCCACATCCGCCACAACAGGATAATGGCCGTTTCGCAAACGCATCAAATCATTTTTACCCTGCCCGTTTTTACTGAACGAAGCCGGCGGTTCTTCCCAGCCGCCGCTGCCCACATAAAAATAATCTTCCTGCTCCAAAGTCGCCATTTCTTTAGGTCGTGGCTTGATAGGTGATTTATCACGGGGCTGTTCATAATAGTTACCCGCATTTTTCAACGGTGTAACCTTACCAACCGCCTTGCTGAAATCCACATCCTCCACCTGCTTTTTAGCCTTCGCTTCAGCTTCCCGCTCCGCGGCTTCCTTTTTCGCCTGTTTGCCCAAAGCCTTCAGCGTTTCTTGAAAGTTTGCCGTCATGGTTTGTCCTTTCTAAAAAATTGATTGTACTCATTATAGCAAACCCGGCTACAAGGCCGTCTGAAAGACTCTTATCATCGCTTCTTGTTTAGGGTATAGTATTAACGCATTGCCAGTCTTACAAAAGAGAGAAATCATGTTTAAACGCCCGGAAGAAATCATCGTCTTGATACTTGCCCTATTGTGGGTCGCACTCAGCTACTACTTTGCCGCCATCCTGATTTCAGATGCCTACACCATTCTCCTGATTACCGTACTGACTTTCGTTTGGGCAGCCATCTGTTTCCTTTTATGGCAACGTAACTTAAGCCGTCATATTTGGCCGCTGTTCCTCGGCAGCCTGGTTGCCTGCTGGTGGCCGTACTTCACTTGGCTTGCAAGCGATGTTCCCGAAGGCACATGGTATTCAGGCTGGACATTCAAATCCATTATCGCCCTGATTCCCGTTGTTGCTGCTTATCTCTTCAAGTGGAAACGGAGCCGAAAAAACAAAATCGCCAACACCCTTGCCTGATACCTCGCGCCGTCTTTTTCAGACGGCGTTTTCCATATCTGACATAACGCTCAGACTGTCAACAATCCCAATAAAATGCTATACTCTTCACACGATTTAACACCCTAAAACAGGCCGTCTGAAAGACTTATCAAGATGATCAGCAAACAAGAATACCAAGCCCAAGCCGCACAAGGTTACAACCGCATTCCACTCGTTCAAGAGCTGCTTGCCGACTTGGACACACCGCTCTCAATCTACCTCAAACTTGCCAACAAGCCTTTCACCTACCTGCTCGAATCCGTTGTCGGTGGCGAACGCTTCGGCCGCTATTCCTTTATCGGTCTGCCTTGCAGCCACTATCTCAAAACCAGCGGCAAACATGTCGATGTATATCAAAACGGCGAAACCGTCGAACAACACGACGGCAATCCCCTGCCCTTTATCGAAGCCTTCCACAACCGCTTCAAAACGCCCGAAATCCCAAGCCTGCCGCGCTTTACCGGCGGATTGGTCGGCTACTTCGGTTACGAAACTATCTACAATTTCGAACACTTTGCCCACCGCCTGAAAAACAACGCCAAAGCCGACCCGCTCGGCACGCCCGATATTTTGCTGATGTTGTCGCAAGAATTGGCGGTTATCGACAATTTGAGCGGCAAAATCCACCTCATCGTTTACGCCGATCCCTCGCAGCCCGACGGCTACGAACGCGCCCGCGAACGCCTCGAAGACATCCGCACCCAGTTGCGCCAAAGCTGCGCCATCCCGCTTTCCCTCGGCAGCAAACACACCGAAGCCGTCAGCGAGTTCGGCGAAGAGCCGTTTAAAGCCTGCGTCGATAAAATCAAAGACTACATCTTTGCAGGCGACTGCATGCAGGTTGTCCCCAGTCAACGCATGAGCATGGAATTCACCGACAGCCCGCTCGCCCTCTACCGCGCCCTGCGCACGCTCAACCCCTCGCCTTACCTCTTTTACTACGATTTCGGCGATTTCCACATCGTCGGTTCCTCGCCCGAAATCCTCGTCCGCCGCGAACGCAACGACGTCATCGTCCGCCCCATTGCCGGCACGCGCCTGCGCGGCAAAACTCCCGCCGAAGACCTTGCCAACGAGCAGGACTTATTAAGCGACGCCAAAGAAATCGCCGAACACGTCATGCTTATCGATTTAGGACGCAACGACGTCGGCCGCATCAGCAAAACGGGCGAAGTCAAAGTTACCGACAAAATGGTGATTGAAAAATACTCCCATGTGATGCACATCGTTTCCAACGTCGAAGGCCGTCTGAAAGAGGGCGTCACCAACATGGACATCCTCGCCGCTACGTTCCCAGCCGGCACACTCTCCGGCGCTCCCAAAGTCCGCGCCATGGAAATCATCGAAGAAGTCGAACCGAGCAAACGCGGCATCTACGGCGGCGCCGTCGGCGTATGGGGCTTCAACAATGACATGGATTTGGCAATCGCCATCCGCACCGCCGTAGTGAAAAACAACACGCTATACGTCCAAAGCGGCGCAGGTATCGTCGCCGACTCCGACCCGACCTCCGAATGGCAGGAAACGCAGAACAAAGCCCGCGCAGTAATACGCGCAGCGCAAATGGTGCATGAAGGGCTGGATAAATAATTTTCAGACGGCCTTTTTGACTGAAGTTCATCCAAAAGAAAAGCTTATCTCTAAAGAAAAAAACATGAAATACGGAACCGCAACTATATTAATTGTCGGGCTGCTTTCAGCCTGTTCTTCCTTCAACACAATGCCTACAAAAGAGAGTAAAACCATAAATCAGAATACACAAACCACACCTGGAAGACCAAACCTAACTACTCCCGAAGTATTGACCAAGGTATTGGATTTCCTGCGCTATGCCCAATCACCTGAGGATTTTGAGATTGAAACGGCAGGGAAAGTGATGAATTTAAAGTTGCTGGAACGTACAGATGGTTATAGCGATTTTTATATCGGTAATAAGTTTGGCGACAGCAATTGGATCTGGTCAATTAATTTTACAAAAGATCAATCCGGAAAAATGCGCTTACATTTCGGTGATGTAGGGGGGTATCCCCCTGCCACACCGATTTGCCAGATGGATTTGGATCAGTTCCATCCGCTTCTGGAGCAGGTGGGGTTTATTTACACAGGGAAAGGACATATGGGTAGACCTTTCAATGGTTATGTAAAGACGTATCCGGATGGATATAAATCACATCTTAATGTGTTCTACCAAGGGGAAAGCAAAGAAAAAGTATTACATGACTGTATCAATGAAATTACCTTTCTTGTTTTTAAAAAAGGTTTGTAGAAAATGAATAAAATCAATCCTAAGCTGCAAACTGTTTTAGACAACTTTGCCCAAAATTCGCTCCGCAACGGCAAAAACTCGGATGCATACCACAATCTGATTGCCGCCATAACGGCATCTCCCGTATTGACCGAACGACTCAATACCGCAGCGGAAAAGGGCTATTTGGACAAACTGGCGGTCAATAAAAATCCGAATGCCGGCGCCAGCTACAATGCCGAAGGAAACGGATTTCCATTAATCTGCCGCAGCTGAAAACGAGGCTGTTGTTTCAGACGACGTTTCTTGACAAAAGGTCGTCTGAAAGATCGGCTTCCCTATCTTGAAAGAACCCTATGCAATACACAATCGCAACCGCATTGACCATCGGGCTGCTGCTTTCAGCCTGCTCCACCGCAAACCCCATACCCGCAAAGGAGGGTAACATTATGAATCAAGATACACAGCAGATTGCCGGAAAACCGGATCTGACCGCACCCGAAGTATTGACCAAGGTTGTGGATTTCCTGCGCTACGCCAAATCGCCAGAAGATTTTAGAATTGAAACAGCAGAAAAGGTGATGAAGATAAAATTCGCCCCATATAGCAAAGAAGAAAAATCGGCATGGGATTTTTATGCAGGCAATGATTTTGGAAATACCGGCTGGGGCTGGTGGATTAATTTCAATTCAAAGGAGAAAAGCGGGAAAATGCACTTATATTTCGGTAACGGAGGGGGGTATCCCCCTGCCACACCGATTTGCCAGATGGATTTGGATCATTTCCATCCGCTGCTGGAGCAGGCAGGGTTTATTTACACAGGTAAAGGACATATGGGCAGACCTTTTAATGGTTACGTAAAAACGTATCCGGATGGATATAAATCTCATCTTAATGTGTTCTACCAAGGGGAAAGCAA
>NZ_KV810289.1:61736-62042 GCF_001812735.1 Neisseria sp. HMSC069H12 | reverse complement strand
GATGCATACCACAATCTGATTGCCGCCATAACAGCATCACCCATATTGACCGAACGACTCAATACTGCAGCGGAAAAGGGCTATTTGGACAAACTGGCGGTCAATAAAAATCCGAATGCCGGCGCCAGCTATAATGCGGAGGAAACGGATTTCCATTAATCTGTTGCAGCTGAAAACGAGGCTGTTGTTTCAGACGATGTTTCTTGACAAAAGGTCGTCTGAAAGATCGGCTTCCCCGTCTTGAAAGAACCCCATGAAATACACAATCGCAACTGCATTGACCATCGGGCTGCTGCTTTCAGCCTG
>NZ_KV810289.1:60972-61636 GCF_001812735.1 Neisseria sp. HMSC069H12 | reverse complement strand
ATCTGACCGCACCCGAAGTATTGACCAAGGTTTTGGATTTCCTCCGCCATGCCCAATCGCCCGAGGACTTCCGGATTGAAACGGTAGAGAAGGTGATGAAGATAAAATTTATGCCATCCAAGAAAGAGGATGACTCAACCAGTGGATTTTCTTCAGGCAATCAGTTTGGTGGCAGTATTTGGGGATGGGCACTTAATTTTAATAAAAATCAGTCTGGAAAAATGCACTTATTTTTCGGTAGCGGAGGAGGAAATCCTCCCGCAACGCCAATCTGCCAAATGGATTTAGATCAATTCCATCCACTACTGGTGCAGGCAGGGTTTACCTATACAGGCAAAGGGCATTGGGGCAGACCCTTCAACGGCTACGAAAAAAAATACCCGAACGGCTACGAAGCAGATCTCCAAGTCTTTTATCAGGGGGAAAGTGCAGAAAAAGTACTGCATAAATGCATCAATGAAATTACTTTCGATATTTTCAAGCCGGGGTCATAAAACATGAGTCAGATCAATCCTCAACTGCAAAAGATATTGGACGACTTTGCCCAAAATTCGCTCCCCAACGGCAAAAACTCAAACGAATACCGCAATCTGATTGCCACCGTAACAGCATCACCCGTATTGACCGAACGCCTCAATACCGCAGCGGAAAAGGGCTATTTGGA
>NZ_KV810289.1:0-60872 GCF_001812735.1 Neisseria sp. HMSC069H12 | reverse complement strand
AATGCCGGCGCCAGCTATAATGCGGAGGAAACCCGGATTTCTATTAATTTGTCGCAACTGAAAAAGCTGACAAAGCAAAAGTCCCTTATCTTCCAGCTCGGTCATGAAATCCAGCACGGTTTCTTTTACTACGAACAGGGACATAAAGAAACGGAAAACCGGGTACTTGCCGAAATCAACACAATTGTGGAAAGCGATGCCAAGCGCAAAGACTATACCAAACCACTGAAAGATTTGCTGGATGCCGACCGCAACAATGAGGCGTTGGCAATGATTGCGGGCTGGAATGCTGTCGTCAGCTACGAACAGAAACAGCAGGGGAAAACCAAGCTCAGCCTGCAAGAGGTTGTCGGGGACGGATTCGGATACGAGCGGTATTTTTTAGATGAAACAACTTATCAACAATACCTTAAAAATAATAGGCAAGGGAAAATCATCGAGACCAAAGGGCTGAAATTCAATCCCGATATGACTGTCTCCGACAGCCAAAAAGAAATCCTTGCCCATACCTATTACGACCAGCCGCCCGAAAAGGCACAACTGGGGCCGCACGGCGAATCGGACTACCGCAACATCTATGCGGCGCATGTCATTGGCTACATCGTGCGCAAGCATTACGCACATGACCCAAAAGCCAAGCTGGTCATCGATATGAAGGGGCTGGGACTGGAAGAGCGTCAGCTCGAGATCAACGGCCTGGACTTGGGTGATGGAAACCGCCGCAGAGTATATTACGACAAATCCCACCCGAAAACACCGCAATACTTTGATCATACCATCAATGGTGACAATCAATTTGAGTATGTTCCGATTACTAACCCTAAATCTGAAACCGAAGAGCAGAACTATCCTTATTCTCTCAAAAATATGCCAGAGCAGGCGCAAAAACTTCACGCGCAAATTACAGACAAATTTACTGAATTTATAAAAAAACATCATCTGTCTTATTCAGAAGACAGTATTCAGAACAGTATTACGGCCTTAACCGCTGAGGCCTATGCTAAAAAACTTCCTGAAATTATGGCATTCAACATCACAAAAGATAACTGTCTGGGCGTCATGCATAAGGATAATTCTTTTCTCCGAATCGCTAAAGTTGATGCCAATGAAGCAATGAACATTGATTCTAGAGAAAGCTTTAAAGATATACTGAAAACTGAACAAAACTTTCAGTTAGAAGCTGAACAATGTGAAATGGAAAAACAAATGAATCATTCACAAAGTATGGGAATAGTCCGTTAATACTGTCAATAGTAAAGCCTATAATCTCCAGAAATTTTTAGGCTACTATAAAAATTAAATACTGATCTTCTAAACTCTATCAGTCTAAAATGGGCATAATGATACTAAACGAAAAACAACTAAAATCCATCAGCAAATTCCTTAGCTTTATCTTGCGCCATCATCCCGAGCAAATCGGTATTACTTTGGATAAAGACGGCTGGGTGGATATTGATACCCTGCTGACGCAGGTAAACCATCCCGAGCGCGGCTTTACGGGCAATCCGCTGACCTATGAAGTATTGTTGGAAGTGGTCGAGAACAACGATAAAAAACGGTTTACCCTTTCTGATGACGGCAAACGCATCCGCGCGGCGCAAGGTCATTCGACGGCACAAGTTCAGGTCGAACACAAAGTAGCAACGCCTCCTCAAATTTTGTATCACGGTACGGCTGAGCGCTCTGTTCCATCTATATTGGAACAAGGCCTGCATTCTGCCTCGCGCCATTTTGTCCATCTGTCTGCCGATGCCGCAACAGCCGTCAACGTCGGCTCCCGACACGGCAAGCCGGTTGTATTGACCATTGACACTGTCGCCATGCTTGCGGCAGGACATCAATTTTATTTGGCGGACAACGGCGTATGGTTAACTGAAAACGTTCCGCCGCAATTTATCGGCAAACTTTAAAACATCAGGCCGTCTGAAGCCGTAAAACCATTTTCAGACGGCCCGCAAACACCCTACCCAATTTCTTCATAAAGCGAATATTCATGAACACATCCCCCATTCTCCCTCCTGCTATGCTCGGCATCCTCGGCGGCGGCCAATTAGGCAGAATGTTTACCGTTGCTGCCAAAACCATGGGCTACAAAGTAACCGTACTCGATCCCGATCCGAATGCACCGGCAGCGGAATTTGCCGACCGCCATTTGTGTGCGTCGTTTGATGATGAAGCAGCTTTGGAAGAATTGGCAAAATGCGCGGCGGTTACGACCGAGTTTGAAAACGTCAATGCCGACGCGATGCGTTTTCTCGCCAAACACACCAATGTTTCCCCCAGCGGCGACTGTGTTGCCATCGCGCAAAACCGCATTCAGGAAAAGGCATGGATACGCAAAGCAGGTCTGCAAACCGCGCCGTATCAAGCAATTTGCAAAGCCGAAGACATCACTGAAGAAAGCATACAATTTCTGCCCGGCATCCTGAAAACCGCTACATTAGGCTACGACGGCAAAGGTCAAATCCGCGTCAAAACGGTGGACGAACTCAAAGCCGCGTTTACCGAACACGGCGGCGTGGATTGCGTTTTAGAAAAAATGGTGGATTTGCGCGGCGAAATTTCCGTTATCGTATGCCGTCTGAACAATGACAACGTGCAAACTTTCGACCCTGCCGAAAACATTCACGAAAACGGTATCCTCGCCTACTCCATCGTCCCAGCCCGACTGAGTGCCGACATTCAGCAACAGGCGCGACAAATGGCGCAGCGATTGGCCGATGAGTTGAACTACATTGGCGTATTGGCGGTAGAAATGTTTGTTGTCGGCGACACGCATGAATTGGTCGTTAACGAAATCGCGCCGCGTCCGCACAATTCTGGCCACCATACCATCGATGCCTGCGCGGCAGACCAATTCCAGCAACAGGTCCGCCTGATGTGCAACCTGCCTCCGGCTGACACTATATTGCTGACTTCTTGCTGTATGGCGAATATTTTGGGCGACGTTTGGAAGGAAGACGACGGCGAACCCGAATGGTTGCCGCTGCAAAGCAACCCGAATGCGCATCTGCATCTTTACGGCAAAAAAGCCGCGCGCAAAGGCCGAAAAATGGGCCACTTTACCGTCTTGGCCAACGATGCGGACAACGCGTTCCAAACCGCACAAACCTTACATCAAAGCCTGTAACCTTACCCACTTTTTCAGACGGCCTTTGATTGCAAAAGGCCGTCTGAAATCAATTTTTCCGACCATCCGCCATGAGCCTTCTGACCATCCTCCGTCCGGCAACCGAAAAAGACTGCCAAGCTATACACAACGCCCATCTGTATGCCGTTCAATACGCCTGCATTCGCTGTTATGATGAAACTATTATGCACACATGGGAAAGTCTGCTCGACATCAACAGCTATTTGGAAACCATCTCCGATAAAAACAAAGCCTTGTGGGTGGTCGAATACAAAGGGCTGATTCAAGGCTTCTTCCAAGTCGATTTCAAAGAAGCGCAACTGGACGCCTTATACGTCCATCCGCTCTTCCACAATCTCGGCTTGGGTACGGCCCTGCTTAGCCGCGCCGAAGAAATGGCACGAAATGCAGGCCTCAGCTTTCTCAAACTGTATGCCTCGCTCAATTCCGTGCCTTTCTATCGCCTCAACCGCTACGAATCGCTCGGTACTGCCGTGTTGCAGCTGAACAAAACCGTCCGCGTCGAATGCGAATTGATGCGCAAATACCTGTAATTTTCCCTTCCGCCGTTGCTTTTTTGAAAGAAACCGATGTCCCGAATTGCCGCACTGCCCGACCATCTTGTCAACCAAATCGCCGCCGGCGAAGTGGTTGAACGCCCTGCCAACGCTCTGAAAGAAATCGTTGAAAACAGTATCGACGCAGGCGCGACAGCGATTGATGTCGAGCTGGCCGGCGGCGGTATCCGCCTGATTCGCGTCAGCGACAACGGAAGCGGCATCCACTCAGACGACATCGAGCTTGCGCTCCACCGCCACGCCACCAGCAAAATCAAAACCTTAAACGATTTGGAACACGTTGCCAGTATGGGCTTTCGTGGCGAAGGTTTGGCCAGTATCGCCTCAGTCAGCCGCCTGACCCTGACCAGCCGTCAAGAAGACAGTTCACACGCGACCCAAGTCAAAGCAGAAGACGGCAAACTCAGCAGCCCCACCGCCGCCGCCCACCCCGTCGGCACCACCATCGAGGCTGCCGAACTCTTCTTCAATACACCGGCGCGACGCAAGTTCCTCAAATCCGAAAACACTGAATACGCCCACTGCGCCACCATGCTCGAACGCCTCGCGCTGGCGCATCCGCACATTGCCTTCTCACTCAAACGCGACGGCAAACAAGTGTTCAAACTTCCTGCACAAAGCCTGCATGAACGTATTGCCGCCATTGTCGGCGATGATTTTCAGACGGCCTCATTGAAAATTGACAGCGGCAATGGCGCATTGCGGCTCTATGGCGCGATTGCCAAGCCGACCTTTGCCAAAGGTAAAACCGACAAACAATACTGCTTCGTCAACCATCGCTTCGTGCGCGACAAAGTCATGCTTCATGCCGTCAAGCAGGCATACCGAGACGTATTGCACAACGCGCTGACGCCTGCTTTCGTCCTCTTCCTCGACCTGCCGCCCGAAGCCGTGGATGTCAACGTCCACCCGACCAAAACCGAAATCCGCTTCCGCGACAGCCAGCAGGTGCACCAACTCGTGTTCCACACGCTCAACAAAGCCCTTGCCGACACACGCGCCGACCTGACCGAAAGCGTCAGCAACGCAGGCGAAGTGTTGCATGACATTACTGGCGTTATTACTACACCAATGCCGTCTGAAAACGACGGTGAAAATCTGTTTGATAGCGCATCCAACTACCCGACGGGCAACAAACCCGATACACGCAATGCCTTTGGTTCATCAGGCAAAACCGCGCCTATGCCTTACCAAGCCGCGCGTGCACCGCAACAACGCAGCCTGTCTCTGCGCGAAAGCCGCGCAGCCATGAATACTTATGCCGAGCTCTACAAAAAAACCGACGACATTGACCTTGAGTTGAGCCAATTCGAGCAGGCACGTTTCGGCAATATGCCGTCTGAAACGCCTACTCCCAAAACAGATACGCCGCTTTCAGACGGCCTTCCCTCTCAATCCGAACTGCCGCCGCTCGGCTTTGCCATTGCCCAATTACTTGGCATCTACATCCTTGCCCAAGCCGAAGACAGCCTGTTGCTCATCGACATGCACGCCGCCGCCGAACGCGTTAACTACGAGAAAATGAAACGCCAACGTCAGGAAAATGGCAACCTGCAAAGCCAGCGACTTCTTATTCCCGTAACCTTTGCCGCGTCCCACGAAGAATGCGCCGCCCTTGCCGATCATGCCGAAATGCTGACAGGCTTTGGCTTGGAATTGTCCGACATGGGCGGCAATACCCTTGCCGTCCGCGCAGTTCCTGCCATGCTCGGTAAAGCCGACGTCGTTTCGCTGGCCAAAGATGTATTGGGCGAACTCGCTCAAGTCGGCAGCAGCCAAACCATCGAAGAACACGAAAACCACATCCTCGCCACCATGTCCTGCCACGGCTCAGTCCGCGCCGGCCGCCAGCTTACCCTGCCTGAGATGAATGCGCTCCTGCGCGATATGGAAAACACGCCGCGCAGCAACCAGTGTAACCACGGCCGTCCGACATGGGTCAAACTGACTTTAAAAGAATTGGATGCGTTGTTTTTACGCGGACAGTAACACCAATAAAAAGGCCGTCTGAAAATGCTTTCAGACGGCCTTTTAACTTATTTGCCCTTAACGAATATCCATAGGCGCAAACGATTTCACGGTTTCATCGATTGCTTTAACACGGGTCAGGAAGTCTTCTAATTGGGCAAGCGGCAATGCGCTTGGTCCATCGCATTTGGCTTGGTCGGGATTGGCATGGGATTCGAGGAACAAACCGGCCAATCGGGTTGCCATGCCGGCAAGCGCCAAGTCCAATACTTGGGCGCGACGTCCGCCTGATGCAGCGGCACCGGATTCGCGCGTTTGCAGGGAATGGGTGACGTCAAAAATAACGGGCAGGTTGTTACACGTTTTTTTCATCACGCCAAAGCCGAGCATATCGACCACCAAATTGTCGTAGCCGAAGTTTGCGCCGCGTTCGCACAAAATGATTTGCTCGTTGCCTGCTTCTTGGAATTTCTCCACAATGTTTTTCATTTGAGACGGGCTGAGGAATTGCGGTTTTTTGATGTTGATGACATTGCCGGTTTTCGCCATTGCCACCACCAAATCGGTTTGGCGCGCCAAGAAGGCAGGCAGCTGGATGACATCGCAGACTTCGGCAACCGGTTGGCATTGGTAAGGCTCGTGAACGTCGGTAATCACGGGAACGTTAAACTCGCGTTTCACCGCTTGAAAAATCTTCATGCCTTCGTCCAGGCCCACACCGCGGAAAGAGTGAATAGAAGAGCGGTTTGCCTTGTCGAAAGAGGCTTTGAACACATAAGGAATGCCGAGTTTATCGGTGACTTTAACGTATTGCTCACAGGCTTTCAGCGTAGAGTCGAGGTCTTCAAGGACATTGATGCCGCCGAAAAGGGTAAAGGGCGCATCGTTGCTGACGGTGATATTGTTGATTTGGATATTCACGGCAAAGCCTTTCAGATAAGTTGAATTTGGGAAACAGGCCGTCTGAAACATTTCAGACGGCCTTTGTTTGAATATTACAACACGGTGTGCGGCGGCTCATAAGAAATCACGTCGCGGATTTTATTGTTCTCATCGACGAGGACGACTTTCGGCTCATGCGCTGCAATTTCGGGTTCGGACAACATAACGTAAGACATGATAATCACGATGTCGCCTTTTTGAACCAAACGCGCGGCCGCGCCATTGAGACAAACGACACCGCTGCCGCGTTCGCCGGGGATGGTGTAGGTTTCAAGACGTTCGCCGTTGTTATTGTTGACGATGGCGACTTTTTCGTTAACGCAAATACCTGCCGCATCCAGCAGGTCTTGGTCAACGGTAATGCTGCCGACGTAGTTGAGGTCGGCTTCGGTAACGGTGGCACGGTGGATTTTGCCGCCGAGCATGGTACGGAACATGGGTTTCCTTTTTGATTGTGGGTTGATTTGCGGTTTTAACTTCTGAGAAGTTAAAACCGCTGTTTGTGTGATTGAGGATTAGTTATTGGGAAAGTCTGCTTCGTCAAACTCGGGTTCCGGATCGCTTTGAAGGACTTTTCCGTTTAATTTCAACTCGCTGTTTTGCAGAGTCAGATGGGTTTTGACATTATCGTCTTCTAAGGTCAGATATTTCTCGCTTGCCATGCTTTTGATGGTACTGTCCACCATCAGGCGCAAGGTTTCGTTAATATCGTCGATGCTGGCGCGGCCTGCGGCTTCATCTTCGGCATTGACGCTAAACAGGCTGCTTGCTTGGTTGACGGCGAGCTGCTCCAACAATTTTTGCGGTACGCTCATATTGAAGTCGGCTTCGGTTTTCTTCAGCATATCGCCCAAATTGTTGAGGTCTTTGGCTGCCAAACCTTTAAACGCAAGTTTGCCACTGACATCGACATCGCCATGAGGCATGGTGAATTTGAAGGTTTTAACGTTTAAAACCGGATTGTTGGTAAATAGGCCTGAAGCCTCGTTTTTGGCCGTCTGAATCAAGGAAGCCTGAATCTCTTCTTCGCTCATTTTCTTCACGGACACTTCGGCAATTTTGTTTTTCAATGCCAGAAGTGATGCGGCATCCAAATGCTCGGCAGCAACATTGATGTCCAGAGGGCCGTATTTGTCTTCGCCATAGGTCAGGCTTTCAAATTGGAAGCGGCCTTCGCTGTTGATGAATTTATCGACTTCGCCGGTCTGGGTATCGAAACGCAGTTTGTTGACTTCGATTTTAGACGGAGCAATCGTGCCGGTCGGATTGATGAATGCACCGATTTGCAGGTTGGTTACAAGGTTGACCAGTTCGTTCAACTTAACGTTGTAATCGATGTTTTCTTTCCATTGCAGCAGGAATTTATCCAGCGTAATGCTGCTCTTGCCCAAAGAAAGCTTGGTCAGGCCGTCTTCCGTTTCGGATTGGAAGCGTAGGTTTTCCAAAGACACATCGCCTTTGTCGGCCAATTTGACTTGTAGAGACGGTGCAAGGTAATCGTGGCGATAGCTTTTGAAGCCTTGGCTGTAATCGGTATTGCCGCTAAAGCCTTTCCAGTTGAGCTTGATACCGGAAAGCTCTTCATAGTCGAAGGCGGGGATATTGAGGCTAAGTTTGCCGTCGCCGGAAAGGTAAACCGTATTGGTCATGGTCAACGGCGTTTGCTGGCCGAAGAAGCGATCCAAAACTTTTTTGGTTTCCGGATGGTATTGGAACTCGGTTTCCACATGGGCACGCGTGCCGAAACCGCCGGCAAACGGGCCGTGTGTCACGTGGTTGATGACCGTAATCGGCTCTTGCAGGACGGTTTTCAAATTGTCCGGCAGGTATTTTTGCGTATTTTGAAGCAGGGTCGGTTTGAGGCGGATGACGGTCGTCTCGGTTGAACTGAACCAACCGCGATCGTATTGGTGGGACTCAACAGTCAGAAAACCGGATTCCTGCAACAGCTTTTGTTGCTCGGTCAGGCTTTCTTCCGCTTTGACACCAAGATAATAAGGCGTGCCGAGCGCAGCGGCGACAACGACGGCGGCAGTCGGGATAAGATACTTTTTCATCACTTCAAACAGATTAGGTTCAAAGCGTAAAGCATAGCATTTTTTAGCTGTTTTGTCTTATCCGCCGTTTCAGACGGCCTTTAGGTAAAGATTGTGATATTATGCAAACATAAACGATTTTTACACTTTTGGCAGGACTTACCCTGTCTGCCAAGATGTCATTAAAGGTTTGCAAATGCTTTTATTCATTGATAATTACGACAGCTTCACCTACAACATCGTCCAATACTTTGCCGAATTGGGGCAGGAAGTTTTGGTACGTTGCAACGATGAAATCACCATCGAAGAAATCGAAGCCCTGAAACCGCAATATCTGGTCATCGGCCCGGGCCCTTGTTCCCCTAAGGAAGCAGGCATTTCTGTTGCAGCCATGCAGCACTTTGCCGGCAGGCTGCCCGTCATGGGCGTGTGCCTCGGCCATCAAACCATGGGCGAAGCGTTCGGTGGCAATATCGTGCGCGCGCAAACGATGATGCACGGCAAAGTCTCCCCTGTTTTCCATCACGGCACAGGCATGTTTAAAGACCTGCCCAATCCGGTCAACTGCACGCGCTACCACAGCCTGGCCATCGACCGCGCCACCCTGCCCGACTGCCTCGAAATTACCGCATGGACGGAAGACGGCGAAATCATGGGCGTACGCCACAAAGAATATGCCGTCGAAGGCGTACAGTTCCACCCCGAAGCCCTGCTGACCGAACACGGCCACGATATGCTGAAAAACTTCCTGGAAGAATTCAAAGACTATCGTCCGCAAAAATCTTAATGAAAGGCCGTCTGAAATGTGTTTGACAGTGTTCAAACCGCATTTTCAGACGGCCTGAATCACATCACACGAACAAAGGAAAAATCATGATTACCCCTCAACAAGCGATTGAACGCCTCATCAGCAACAACGAACTTTTCTACGATGAAATGACCGACCTCATGCGCCAAATCATGAGCGGCCAAGTTCCGCCCGAGCAAATCGCCGCCATTCTGACCGGCCTGCGGATTAAAGTTGAAACCGTTTCCGAGATTACCGCCGCAGCCAGCGTGATGCGCGAATTTGCCACTAAAGTGCCGCTGGAAAACGCCGATGACTTGGTCGATATTGTCGGCACAGGCGGCGACGGTGCCAAAACTTTCAATATTTCCACGACTTCCATGTTTGTCGCGGCTGCGGCAGGCGCGAAAGTCGCCAAACACGGCGGCCGCTCCGTTTCTTCATCCAGCGGCGCTGCCGATGTCATGGAACAAATGGGCGCCAACCTCAACCTCAACCCCGAACAGGTTGCCCAAAGCATTCAGCAAACCGGCATCGGCTTTATGTTCGCGCCCAACCACCACAGCGCCATGCGCTATGTTGCCCCTGTCCGCCGCTCGCTCGGCTTCCGCAGCATCTTCAATATCTTGGGTCCGCTGACCAACCCTGCCGGTGCGGCAAACCAACTGTTGGGCGTATTCCACATCGACTTGTGCGGCATTCTTTCCCGCGTATTGCAACAGCTTGGTTCCAAACATGTTTTGGTTGTGTGCGGCGAAGGCGGTTTGGATGAAATCACGCTGACCGGCAAAACCCGCGTTGCCGAACTGAAAGACGGCAAAATCACCGAATACGACATCAGCCCAGCCGATTTCGGCATGGAAATCCGCCGCAATTTGGACGAAATCAAAGTCGAAAACGCGCAAGAATCCCTGCAAAAAATGAACGAAGTGTTGGATGGCAAAGCCGGTGCCGCACGCGATATCGTCGTCCTTAACGCTGCTGCCGCGCTCTATGCAGGAAATGTGATTGCTTCGCTGGCGGATGGTGTCAAAGCCGCTCAAGAAGCCATCGACTCCGGCAAAGCCAAAGCCAAAAAAGACGAATTTATCGAATTTGGCAAACAGTTTGCCTAAGCTTTAAAACCATAAACAAAGGCCGTCTGAAAATCTTTCAGACGGCCTTTTATTCTTTAAATATTAAAATTTGCTTTTAATATCATTAATTAAGCTTTCAGCTTTTTCTTTGGCTTCATCAACCAAATGCTCGGCTTCTTCTTTGCCTTTTTGCAAAACATCGCTGCCTTTTTCTTCAATGTCGCCGACCACTTCTTTTACTTTGCCAACGCCTTGTTGAATCAAGCCCTCAGCTTCAAGTTTAGCATTGCCGGATACATCTCCAACCACTTCTTTTACTTTACCGCTGATTTTATCTAATTCGCCGCTCATGGCCATACTCCTAGATTAAATGTTGATAAGAATTAGTGCTGCATTACCTTATATTGGGAACTTTGCTTTAGCTTTAAAGGCCGTCTGAAAGCCAAAACATGACAAAACGAGTTAAGTCAGGTTAGTCCATCTGTTTCAATATCGCTTCGGCTACTGCCTTGCCTATCATCTTACTGCCGAACTCATTGAAATGAAGCCCATCGCACAGCATCACATCAGTCAAGTCCTGCCCGAACATCAAACTGTATAAATCATTAACGGCAAAACCATATTGCCTTGCTAAATCCTCCGCCACACGGTTATAGGCCTTCAAGTCGGCCAGATAACGGCGCGAGGGTTTGACGATATTGTGTACGCTTTCCAAAAACGGCGTACTGCTCGCCCAAATAATTTTTGCCCCTATCTGTTTCAGATAATCGAAAATTCGGGTCAGGTTGTTGCGGTAGGTTTCTATATCGGCCACCGGCTCATTACAGCCTTGATTGTGACGGATGTCGTGCAAACCGCAGTTGATGTGGATAATGTCTCCCACAGTCGCGCCCTCTGTCCATTGCCCGATATGCTCTAGCACATCATGCGACGAACGGCAGTTTTCCGATGGAGAAACAATATCCGCCTCAGGCAAAGCGGCGCGTGTGTAAGGCTCCGATGCAAGCCGAACGGAATCGCCGATTAAGTAAACGGTCATTTTTGTTCTCCTCCCTTTATTTGAACCAACAGCAAGGCCGTCTGAAATATTACTTATATTATTATAAGAGTGCTATTTCAGACGGCCTTAACTTCAGTCAAATTCTATCGTTAAATCATAAATTAATGCTGACTGTTTTTATAAAAATCAATTAATTGCTTGGCCTGCAACATGGGTAGGCCAAAATGGTCGCTCACGACTTTCAAATCCTTCCAGTCCTGACCGGTCAGATTTTGCCCAACCCATTTGAGGTTTTCCGGATTGCTTTTGATTTTCTCAAAATACGCCTGCTTGTGTTTCCAGTTGCGCGACCACACCAGCAACATGGTAAAAATACATAAAACAATCAATACAATATTGGTCAACAACATCATGTCCATACGACATACTCCCGCTTGGGTCTCAAAATCAGAAAATATGGATTGAAGGCCGTCTGAAAAAACAGTCTTCAGACGGCCTCCGCGTGACGCTCAACGTTGCATTTCCATCATTAACGCCTGACAAGCGGCTTCGTTTTCCAAAGCACAAGATTCGCTCAGTTGGTTTAACCGACTGTCGCGGTCTGATGTATTGCCTTGCGCCATCTCTGCTTTAGTTTCTTCAAGATTGGTACAAGCATTTTCATAACCGCCTTTACAGGCCCGTTCGTAGAGCTTGACCGCGGCGGCATAATCCATGCCCAAACCGCTGGACGGATTGAGATACAGATTACCCAAAACATTGCAGCCGCGCATATTACCGCCATCGCAGGCTTTTTTCAGAAACGGATAAGCATTAGCAGGCGCTTCAAGATAGTCGCGCGTCCAAATGGCCGCAGTGACGCAACTTTCCAGATTGTTCCGATTGCATTCTTGTATCAGCTTATCGTGCTGCTTCTCGCTGTAATCCTCAGCCTGCACGCTAAATGCAGTGGCAACCAATGCCAAGCCAAACAATAAACGAAGTGTTTTCATCTGATTATTCCTTCAAAAATACTTGATGACAGGCCGTCTGAAAAAACAGTCTTCAGACGGCCTTTATATTATCACTCAATATTCACCCGTTTCAGGCGCAAGGCATTGCTCAACACGGAAACCGAGCTTGCCGCCATTGCCGCGCCTGCGATGACGGGATTTAAAAAGCCGAGTGCGGCGAGTGGAATGCCCAAGATATTGTAGAAGAAGGCGAAAAACAGGTTTTGCTTGATGTTTTTCAAAGTGGCTTGCGACACCAGCAGAGCATCGGCGAGTTGATTGACCGAATGCTGCATCAGCGTGGCGGAGGCGGTGTGTTCGGCAACGTCCGCGCCGCCTTTCATGGCGAAGCTGACGTTGGCGGCAGCGAGCGCGGGCGCGTCGTTGATGCCGTCGCCGACCATTGCCACGGTTTTGCCGGCGGCTTTGAGTTTCTGCACTTCGGCGGCTTTGTCGCGCGGACTCATGTTGCCGAAGGCGTGTGCAATGCCCAGTTGTTTGGCGACATATTCGACCGTGCCTTGGTTGTCGCCGCTCATGATGTAAACGTCGATGCCGTGTTTTTTCAGACGGCCTATGGCTTCGGCGGTATCGGCTTTCAACGCATCGGCGAGTGCGAATGCGCCGATGGGTTTGCCGTTGGCGGAAACGGCGACGATGCTTGCGATGCGCCAGACGTCGTCTGAAAACTCGGGCAGGGTCAATTCGGCAAATTCGGCTTTGCCCGCTTTCACCAAGCCCACGCCTTCGACTTCGGCGGTAATGCCTGCGCCGACAACGGTTTGCGCATTTTGTGCGGCGGGAATGTCTAAACCGCGCGCTTGGGCAGCGGAGACGATGGCGCGGGCGAGCGGGTGGGCGGCGTTTTGTTCGACGGTGGCGGCGATGCGGTACAAAGCGTCTTCGTCAAAGCTGCTGTCGGGAACGCAATAAACGGCGGCAACCTGCGGCCTGCCTTCGGTCAGCGTGCCGGTTTTGTCCAACACGACGGCATCGACGTGGGCTGCTTCTTCCATCGCCGCCGCGTCTTTAAACCAAATGCCGTGTTTCACCGCCTTGCCCATGCCGACCATAATCGCGGCGGGTGTTGCTAAACCAAGTGCGCACGGGCAGGCAATCACCAAAACGGCAACGGCGTGCATCAGCGCAACCGTCCAATCGCCTTTAATCAGCCAAGTAGCAATAAAGGTCAAAAGTGCAATGCCCACGACGGCAGGCACGAACACCGCCGCCGCCTTGTCTGCCACACGCGCAATCGGCGCCTTGCTGCCCTGCGCTTCAGATAGCGCGTTCATCATGTCGCCGAGCAGGGTTTGGCTGCCGAGCTGCGTGGCGCGGTACACCACGCTGCCTTCGGTCATCAGCGCGCCCGCCAACACTTTGCTGCCCGCCTTTTTCTCTTCGGGATTGGATTCGCCAGTGAGGTGGCTCTCGTCCGCCCAGCCGCTGCCGCTTTCGATAATGCCGTCGGCAGCGATGCGTTCGCCGTGGTTGGCGCGGATAAGGTCGCCGATTTGTACTTGGTCGATGGGCAGTTGTTTCCATTCGCCATCACGTTGCACGTTGACTTGGGTCGGCGTAAGTTTCAGCAGCAAGCCCAAGCTGTTCAGGCTGGATTTTTTGGTGCGGTGTTCCAAAAATTTGCCCAGCGACACAAAACCAATCACCATCACGCCCGCTTCAAAATACACATGCGCCATGCCGTGTGCCGCGTGCGGGCTGAAAAACAGCATATAGACGGAATACAGGTAAATCGAGACCGTACCGATGGTAACGAGCACGTCCATATTCGCCAGCCCGCCTTTAATACTCGCCCACGCGCTTTTGTAAAACGGCACTGCCAGCCAAAGCTGCACCACGCTTGCCAGCGCGAATTGCCACAACGGCGGAATCATCCAATCGTGTCTGCCAATCATCATCCCCGCCATGCCGATAAGGAACGGAATATTGATCGCCAGCAAAAGCCAAAGCCGCCAGCTTACATTCGCGGTTTCTTCGGGCTGCGGCAGCGCGTCTTCCGTCTTTTCCTTCGCGCCATAGCCGGTTTTCTCGATGATTTTGGCGATGTCGGCGGCGGAGGTTTGGCTGTCGTCAAACACCACCTGCGCCTCCTCGCTGGCGAAGTTCACCCCTGCCGATTCGACAAAATCTTTTTTGTTCAACACTTTTTCAATGCGCGAAGCACAGGCCTGACAGGTCATGCCTTCGATTTGGAAACGGACTTTTTGTTGCATGGTAAAGCCTCCTATTGATTGTTTGGCGCGTGTTTTTTGCGTTTATATATTATCAAACGAAAACGACATAATGGCAAAAAGTAAGTTATCAAGAGACAAAGGCCGTCTGAAACGTTTCAGACGGCCAAAGATTCTTACATATCTCTCACTTGGGGTCCAATTAATAAATATATTATGGCAACAATGGTAATCCCAATTCTTTCAAAAATGCATTATGTTTTTCCGTAGCCTCTTTAATTTTTAAATCCAAATCCATCAAAATACTATGATTAGCGACCAAATCGATTTCTTCCTAAATAGGAGTATTGCTGACATAGCGGGCAATATTCAGATTGTAGCCGTTATCTTCAATTTCCTGCATAGATACACGGCGTGAGTAGCCTTGTTCTTCTTTGCGGTATTGGTAGCAGTCCACGATTTTATTGATATGTTCGCCTGTCAGGCGGTTTTGGCGTTTGTCTTTTTCAAAATAATCGGCGGCGTTGATAAACAAAACATCGTCTTCTTTTTTACATTTTTTCAACACCAAAATGCAGACTGGAATACCTGTTGAATAAAACAAATTGGCAGGCAGTCCGATAACAGCATCAATATTGCCATCTTTGAGCAGTTTTGTGCGGATTTTTTCTTCCGCGCCTCCACGGAACAACACACCGTGCGGCAGAATGATAGCCATCGTACCGCTATCGCTTAAAAAATGAAAACCGTGCAGCAAAAAGGCGAAATCTGCTGCCGATTTAGGGGCAAGCCCATAGTTTTTGAAGCGGAAATCGTTTGCCAAATCCTCTTTCGGCTCCCAGCGGTAGCTGAACGGCGGATTGGCAACAACGGCATCGAATTCCAGCTTCTTCGCAGGATTCATTTCATTGAGAATATCCCAATCGTTGAGCAGAGAATCGCCGTGATGAATGGTAAATTCTGTATCCTTTACACCGTGCAGCAGCATATTCATTCGCGCCAGGTTGTAGGTGGTAATGTTCTTTTCCTGTCCGTAGATTTTGCCGATATGCCCGTCTGCTTCCGCCATCTGATGACGCACATTCAACAATAAAGAACCTGAACCGCAGGCAAAGTCCAGCACATTGTCCAGCTTTTTCTTTTTGCCGCTGGCTGGGTTTTGGCTGTCGAGCGTAACAATCCGCGATAAAATCGTAGAAACCTGTTGAGGGGTATAAAACTCTCCGGCCTTCTTGCCAGAGCCGGATGCGAACTGGGCAATCAGATATTCATAAGCATCACCCAAAGCATCGCTATTGGTAGAAAACTCATTGATGCCTTCAGCGATTTTCTTGATGACCTCGCTTAATCGCTTATTTCGTTCTTCGTAATTTTTGCCAAGCTTTTCCGAATTTAAATTAATTTCGGAAAATAAGCCGCTAAACGTACTTTCAAAAGACTCGTTTTCAATATATTTAAAGCCATCTTGCAAAGTATTTAATAATTTACTGCTTTGAATTCGTGCAAGCTCAGCAATACTGCCCCAAAGAAACTCGGGCTTAATCACATAATGTACTTTACGGCGCATCTGTTTTTCAAAATCAGCGACGAAGTCAGCATTTTGTTCATACCACACGGCAAGCGGTGTGCGCTTGTCTTCATCGCCCAATTGCGGATAATCTCGGCCCAATTCCTTTTGTGCAGCAAGCTCGTAATTGTCGGACAGATAACGTAAAAATAGAAACGACAGCATATAGTCGCGGAAATCGTCGGCATTCATCGCCCCGCGCAGTTGGTCGGCGATTGCCCATAGCGTTTTGCCGAGTTGGTTTAATTGTTCTTGGGTCATGGTTGACTCTCTTTAAATGAATTGGGCGATAAATCTTGGTGGAACGGATATGTGTCCAATAATTTTCTCAAAACCATTACAAAGTTTTCTTTATTTTCAGGCAGCATCTCTTTTGGCTCAAAAACAGAATAACTGCCATGATTGAGAACAGGGATAAGACGTTCATAAAATTCAGCATCTTCTAGTTCTATACATTTTTTAAAGCCTGCCAACCCATGAAAATTTGCTGTTTTCTCCATAATATTTCGTAGAATATTGAAGTGATAAGGATATAGCGGTTCATTATTATCCAACGTATCTTTCAGCACTTTCAGCATAGCTACATGATACAAACTGGCAGTATCCCCTTCTAATTTAATGAAATAGTATTTATCAGAAGTATTTTTAGAGAGTAAATATCTGGGCGCTTTGTTTAATTCGTTGCATAATACATTAAAAAATAAACCATGATGAGTAGATATAATAAATTTAATATCTTTTTTAGGATCATAATTTATTTTTTTATAATCTTTTAGTATTGTTGCCAAATTATGAGCAACAGAAACGGCATAATTATCATCTAATGAAGAAATCGGGTCATCAATATAGACATATTTCACCCATTCATAAGGCGAACCGTCCTCTTTATCCAAGCTAAGTTGCAGAATTTCAAGAAAAAAACACCATATAAAAATATGCTCTTCTCCTCTGGATACTTTAATATTTTCATCCGGGTTGTCTGGCCGGAAAAAAGAAACCTCCCATCTTTCAATTTCTTCTTTATCAGCCTCTTTTCTATGATTCTCTTTGGTTATCCGAAAATCAAAATCTACATATTTCTGCACAAAAGGACGGATCCGGGTTTCCATTTCCAATTTCTCGATACCATCGAAAAAGTGAGAATAGTCATTCAATACCAATACTCGGTCAGTATCATTGTCCAAATCATTGTCCCAAAAGAACAAATCTTCAGTAAAGGCATTAAAATACAACGTATCACGGCTATTGTCTTGTTTCCCCGAATCTTTAAATGCCATTGATAAACGTGTTTTCCCTGTGCCATTATGAGCAAAAATCAAGTGGCATTTGCTGTTTTGTTTTCTTAGTCGTCCTGCCAAGTCATTTAAATCAACTAGGTCTTTGAACGGATCTTCGTTTTGCTGTTTGTTTTTGTTTGCCATTGCGTTTTATTGGTTCTCAATTGGTTGAACCGACCATTTTCGTAATGCCGCGAAAATAGTCGCTGTTTCCTTATTGTATTTTAGGGAATAACTGCTGCATCAATCCCTTCTTATGGTCTTTCAGACGGCCTATCTGTTCGTTTTCTTCGTTGATCAGCTTGTCTAGTGATGATAGGCAATCGGCTATGGCTTCTTGTTCTTTGGGAGAAGGAAGACAAATGCTTATATTTTCAAAAAAGTCTTGAACTGAAACATTTAGCAAACCATGATTTCTTGCTCCTTCCTGAGCTATTTGGCTGATTTCATTGTTTTGTAATCCAGTTTCAAAATAGTGTTCGAAAAATGAACCATATTCTGAGTAAAGTTCTTGAAGTCTAAAGCAAATATAAAGCGTAGAAACAACACCTTTATCGTATAATTTTAGTGGTTTAACCGCTCCCCAAGGATAGCCATTGGAATAACTTTTGTTATATGCAAAATCGCCTTTATGCAATAAGTAATATCCTGTAATATTTTTTGCAGAAACAGATTTATTAAAAAAGTCCAGTTGACTAATTAATCCGTATTGTGCAGAAATAGTTAATACGTTTTGATTATTCTCTTTATTTTTTAAAGTTATTCTTTTGAATACATTACCTAATTTGACAACCCTCCAACCTTCACAATCTTTAAATTGTGGGAATCTAAGTTTCGGATAAACTATTGCTTGCTTGCTTGCTTGCTTGCTTGCTTGCTTGCAGATCATTGTGGCTTGGGAATAACTGCTGCATCAAGCCTTTTTTATGCTGTTTTAAGGCGGCGAGTTTTTGTTCTTGTAATTCAATTAATTCGTCGATGGAAGATAGGCAATCGGCGATTTTTTGCTGTTCTTTTGGATCAGGGATGGCAAAGCTTAAATTAAAAAAAGTATCTGCGCTAATATTTAGTAGCCCATCACTTCTTGCACCACTGGTAATATATTTTTGTAATTGAATACCATGAGCATTGTTATCAAAATATCCTTGATAAAATCCATGGACTTGATCTGATTTCAGTCTGAAACATAAAAAAACATTCGGAGCAGCTACTTTTTCCCATTTATCTAAATAATATATAGCTCCTTGAGGATATTTTTTTGAGTTTCCTTTGTTATAGACAAAATCTCCTTTATTTAGAATTAGATAATTTTTGTATTGTTTTCCTGAAATATTTTTCCCGAATTTTTCTTCTTGAGAAACAATACCTACACCAGCAGTGATACTTATAGGCATTAATTTCTTATCGCCTACTTTATCTAATATTCTGGTTGATACATCTTTCAATTTAAATGTATCCCACCCCAACGTCGTCTGAAACTCCGGAAACCGCAGTTTTGGAATAACATGTTCTTGTTTATCGTCTTGTTTGTCCATGTTTGTTGTATTCATTGTCTGTGCTCTTTAGTCTTTGCTTAGAAAATATTCAAATAACGGGTCATGACATACATCCTTCCACGTTTATTGCCTGTGATTTCCTGCAAAATGCCTAACTTTTCAAATTCTTTTAACAGTGAATTGGCAGTTGATGACGATACGTCCAAGTTGTTTTCTACGTTTTGTGCGGTCTGTATCGGTTGTGTATAAAGCAGTTTCAACAGGCTGTTTGCGGTTTCTGCCCGCTTGCCCAAACTCATAACAACGGCGTGCATTTCTTGTTGCAACGCTAGAATTTGACGGAAAACCTGACAGCCTTTTTTTGCCGTTTCTTCTACACCATTTAAAAAGAATAAAATCCAATGTTTCAAATCATTCCGCAGGCGTACTGCCATAAGCGCATCGTAATAGCTGGATCGATTGCGCTCAAAAAAATCTGATATATAGAAAGATGGTTTTTCCAATACGCCATGGCCAATTAAATACAAGGGGATCAGTAGACGCCCAACGCGTCCATTGCCATCTAAAAATGGATGAATGGTTTCAAATTGGTAGTGGCTGATGGCGATACGGATAAGATGTGGCACAAATATGTCTTCATTGTGCCAAAACAGCTCCAAATCACTCATTAATTCAGGTACGTTTTCATAATGCGGGGGGATAAATGCGGCGTCCATTAAACTTGAACCGCCAATCCAGTTTTGGCTGCTGCGAAATTCACCGGGCAGTTTTTCTTTGCCCCTTGCTCCGCTGATTAAAGTATGGTGTGTTTGTTTAAGCAGGCGGTTGGACAGTGGTAGTGTTTTTAGCCCGTCAACCGCTTGGTTCATGGCTTTGATGTAATGTTGTACTTCACGCCAATCATCGCGTTTTTCAGGTTGGATTTGATCTTCGGGCATTAATGCTTCGTCAAGCTGAGTTTGCGTGCCTTCAATTTTGCTGGATGTTTGTGCTTCTTTGGCGATATGCATTTGAATAAATAAGTCAATATCAGGCACAATCAGCGAAAAAGCATTCAGTTCGCCCAAGGCTTTGGTTGCCCGCTCCAGCATAAAGTTGATTTTGGGATCTTCCCACGACCACGGCTTGTTGATGAGCGTCGGCTCAAAACTGTTGTATTGGTAGCGTTTTTCCCATTTGCCTGCTTTGAAGGTTTCGATTTTTTGTATTGCTGACATAAATTTACCTTGATTTTGTGTTTTCCTTAAAATAACACACTTCCTTATTTCGAGAAAGGCCGTTTTCTCGAAATAACAGTGCTTATTATTTTGAGAAAACGGCCTTTCTCGAAATAAGCGTTGCCGTTATTTTGAGAAATCGCACTTTTTACTCATACGCTTTCAATCCCGAGATCTCTTTGCCCTTTGCCAATTTTTTCAGCAAAGGCATGAGATCTTCCATCAAGGCGAGTTCTTTAATACGACGTTCTTTCCAGTTTAAATCCAGCGGCTCAAGAAGGTCGGTCAGTTTTTCACCGTCGAAAATCATTCTATCCATAATTTCGTTGACGAATGCGGACAGGGTTGCGCTCGAAATGCCGTGTTTGCCGGAAAGCGCAGTCAGTTTTTGGTCTGTTTTTTCTTGGCAGAATGCCTGATAGCCTGCTTTAACATCTTGTTCGCTTAGGGCTCTGCCTGCTTTCAGGCTGTCGATATAGGCGATAATGTCGTCTTTTTCGTCCATCAGGTCGCTACTGGAGGCAATCAGTTCGACCAATTGCTTTCGGCTCATCTGCTGTTTCTTCGGCTTGAATGTGTTTTCAGCAATCAAGCGCATAATGTAGTCGTAATCAATAATAGCGGATGAAAAGAGGATGAATTCAAAATCCAGTTGTTCGATTTCTTGAGGTAAAACAGTGTCTTTCTTACCAGTTTTTTCTTTATAGCGTTGCGCCATATCCAGATATACGCCTTTGAAAGCACGCTGGGTATCGGTGGGTAGAATGGCTTCTATTTCTTGCTTTTGTTCTTCGCTTAAATCGGTGTATTGCCCAAGCTGGGTTTTGTAACGTTGTACTTCTTTAAATAGGTTAAGAAAGCCTGCGCGGGCGTTGTCGCCTTTAAGGTTATAAACCTCGGATGGTTCGCATGCTACGCCTTGCGATGACATGAAGTCTTCAAGTTGAGTCATGGCGTTTTGCAGTTTGGTCATGACGATTTCTGCGGGATCGACTATCCAGATTTCTTTGGCGCGCTCTGCATCCTGCCCTGAAAAGCGTTTGATGGCTTCATCTACCTGCTCCTCTTGTCCGCGAAAATCGAGGATATTGCCGTAGGGCTTGCTTGCGTTCAAAACGCGGTTAGTGCGGGAAAAGGCTTGGATTAAGCCGTGGTACTTGAGATTTTTATCGACATAGAGCGTGTTCAAATATTTGCTGTCGAATCCGGTCAACAGCATATCGACGACGATGGTGATATCGATTTTGTTTTTGTGCGCATAGTCTTTGTCGGGATATTGGTGGTCTTTGATGCGTTTTTGAATATCCTGATAGTACACATCGAATTCACCGATGCTGTGGTTGGTACGGTATTGGTGGTTGTAGTCTTCGATAATAGCTTTTAAGGCTGCTTTTTTGCCTTCTGGGTCAGTTTGATTATCGAATTTTTCCTGTTGTAAATCTTCCTGCATTTGAACGATGTCGGATTGGTTTTTGTGGTCATCTTTCTGCATTGCCTGTGCAGGCGGCGAGAAAACGCAGGCGATGTTCAACGGCTCAAATTCGGGATTGTCTGCTTGCAGCTTAGCTTGGACAGACTTGAATAATTCGTAATATTCGATAGCATCGTTAATGGACGCGGTAGCAAAAATAGCGTTGAAGCGGCGCTCGCCGCCCGTTGCTGCATCGTGTTTGCTTAAAATGGAATCGACAATTGCCTGTTTGGTGGCAGGATGGGTAGCGGAAACGGGTTTATCACCTTCGGCTTTGTAATAATCGATATGGAATTTCAAGACGTTGCCGTCGTCAATAGCATTTGTGATGGTGTAGGAGTGCAACTGCTGTTCAAAGATGTCTAAGGTCGTCTGAAGTGTAGCATCCGTGCCATCAATACGTTTGTAACTGGCATTTTCTTCAAAAATCGGTGTGCCAGTAAAGCCAAACATCTGAGCTTTCGGGAAGAAGTTTTTAATCGCCCGATGGTTGTCGCCGAATTGGCTTCTATGACATTCGTCAAAGATAAACACCATTCGTTTGTCTTTGAGTGTGCTTAATTGGTTGTGGTATTTGCTGTTTTCTTTAAGCGCCAAGCCGAGTTTCTGAATAGTAGTTACGATGACCTTGTCGGCGTAATCGTCGGACAGCAGGCGGTTTACCAAAGTTTGGGTATTGGTGTTTTCTTCAACGCAGCCTTCTTGGAAACGGTTGAATTCCTCATGGGTTTGGCGGTCGAGGTCTTTTCTATCTACTACAAACAGGCATTTGTCGATGTCGGAATTATCTTTAAGCAGGGTTGAGGCTTTGAAGGAGGTCAGTGTTTTGCCGGAACCGGTGGTGTGCCAGATATAGCCGTTGCCGCGACTTTGATGAATGCAATCCACAATCGCTTTGACAGCATAAATTTGGTAAGGACGCATCATTAACAGTTTTTGCTCACTGGCAACCAACACCATATAACGACTGATTATTCTGCCCAAAGTGCATTTTTCTAAAAATTTATCGGCAAAGTCGTAGAGATGGTTGATTTTGTTGTTGGCTTCGTCGGCAAAATGGTAAACAGGCAGAAAGCGCTCGTCTGCAGCGAAGCTAAAGTGTTTGTTTGAGTTATTAGCAAAATAATAGGTACTGCTTTCGTTACTGACAATAAAAAGCTGCATAAAGCATAAAAGACTGTTACCGTAACCGTTTCCCGTATCGTTTTTGTAGTCGATAATCTGCTCAATGGCTTTTATCGGCGGAATTTGCAGGGTTTTTAGCTCGATTTGTACTAACGGAAGCCCGTTAATTAACAAAATTACGTCATAACGGTGATGGCTGTTTTCAGTATTGATACGCAGTTGGCTGATGACTTCGTAGTCATTCTTACACCAGTCTTTGATATTAACTAGAGTATAGTGGAGCGGAGTCTCATCTTCGCGAATGAAAGTATTGGTCTCGCGTAGGAGCTTCGAAGCAGAAAACACATCAGGCTTGATGATTTCCAGTTTTAAGCGTTCAAATTCGCTATCAGTTAAACGGACGCGGTTCAATTGCTCGAATTTTTGACGGAAATTTTTTTCGAGCGATTCTCGGTCATGAATATCGGGACGGTGGGTATATTTTAAATCAATAAGTTTTTGAATAAATTTTTGTTCTATTGTTCTTTCAGTTAGAGTCATAATAATTTCTATTTATAGTTAAAAATACTTATATTTAATAAGTTTTTACCGTACGCAGTAGTCAACAAAAGCACCCATTCTATGCTTTAAAAGCCTATTCTTTTAAATCTTACAGGACGATATCATAGCCGCCGTCTTCTACGGCATCAATCAGCGCGTCGGCATCTGTCTTGCTCTCATCGAAAGTAATCACTGCATTTTTGTTTTCCAAGCTGACTTCTGCTTTTTCCACGCCTTCTACGCCTTCCAAAAGACGGGTTACGCTTTTCACGCAGCCGCCGCAGGTCATGCCGTCGATGTTGAGGGTAACAGTTTGCATTTGTATTTCCTTTCATTCAAACAAATATGGTTGCCAAACACTTTACTCCTTACACAAACAGCTTGCAAATTCTTCATTAAAGGCCGTCTGAAAAATGTAGATAGGCGTACAATAACGCCCTTTGCTTCATCAAACGGACATAATAATGACTTCAACATTCAAACAATGGATTAGCGTATGCGCTCTGGCGGTGGGGGCGTTTATTTTCAATACCACCGAATACATTCCGATTGCGCTTTTGAGCGACATCGGTCAGAGCTTTGACAAACCGGCAACGGAAGTGGGCATGATGATTACGGTGTATGCGTGGATTGTTGCGCTCCTATCGCTGCCGCTGATGCTGATGACGAAAAACATCGAACGGCGCAAATTATTGCTGATGCTGTTTGTACTGTTTGCGCTGTTTCACGCGCTGTCGTTCTTTTCTTGGAACTTCAATATCCTCTTGGTCAGCCGTATCGGGATTGCGCTGACACACGCGGTCTTTTGGTCGATTACGGCTTCTTTGGCGGTACGGCTTGCGCCCACGGGCAAAACCAATCAGGCGTTGGGCTTGCTCAGTACGGGTACGGTTTTGGCCATGGTTTTGGGTATTCCGCTGGGGCGCGTGGTCGGGCAATACTTCGGCTGGCAGCTCAGCTTCCTGCTGATCGGGCTCTGCGCTGCCGGCGTAATGCTGGTGTTGGCCAAAAACCTGCCTGCTTTACCTAGCCAAAATACCGGCTCTTTAAGCAGCCTGCCGAGTTTGTTCAAACGCCGCAACCTGATGCTGCTTTATGCCATGACGGTGTTGATTATTACGGCACATTTCACGGCATACAGCTATATCGAGCCTTTTGTGTTGCAAGTTGGCGGATTTAAGGCAGAACAAGTTACCATCGTTTTGAGCCTGTACGGTTTGGCAGGCTTCGCCGCTTCTTATCTGTTTGGCAAATGTTTTGCCAAATCGCAACGCCTGTTTATGCTTGGCGCGGTGGCGGTCATCCTGCTCTCCGCCCTGCTGCTTCTGCCGTTTGCCTCTTTCCCTTATGCGGTGTACGCGCTGGTGTTTATTTGGGGCGTGGCCATCGTTATCGTCAGCTTGGGCATGGTGTCGAAAGTCTTGGCATTTGCCTCGGATGCAACAGATGTGGCCAACTCGATTTATTCAGGTTTGTACAATGTCGGCATCGGCGGCGGTGCGCTTTTGGGGCATTATGTAACCGTTTGGTTCGGCCTTTCCAATATCGGCATTGCCGGAGCCTTGCTGGCAGCGGCAGGTCTGGCCGTTTGCGGCTTGTTGTTTAAGGAACAAGACAATCTGACGCAAAACGTTTAAATCCATATAAATCAGGATGGTATTACTGACTCGGCTGTAATTTTGGCAGTTTTACCGATTTGTCCTGATTCTTATTGACTCACGATGGGTCTTCATTCCGCCGGATAAGCAGTTTTCTTGCTGCTTATCCGGTTTTCATTTCATTTTTAAAAAATAATTTACAATTTGTTTACACTACATTAAATTACAAATATACTGTTACCGATTAGGCCGTCTGAACATACGGCTGAAAAGAAAAACCAATCATGTTTCAGAGGAATACATCATGGACTTAAACGCCAAGGATAAGACTCAGCATCCTGAGAACGTCGAGCTTCTCAGTGCGCAAAAGCCGATTACCGACTTTAAAGGATTGCTGACGACCATTATCTCTGCTGTTGTCTGCTTCGGCATTTATTACATTCTTCCCTACAGTACCGATGCCAACAAAGGTATCGCGTTGTTGCTTTTCGTTGCGGCACTTTGGTTTACCGAAGCCGTACACATTACCGTTACCGCGCTGATGATCCCTATCCTTGCCGTTGTACTCGGCTTCCCGGATATGGACATCAAAAAAGCAATGGCCGGTTTCTCCGACCCGACGATTTATATCTTCTTCGGCGGCTTCGCGCTTGCAACCGCCCTGCACATGCAGCGTCTCGACCGTAAAATCGCCGTCAGCCTGTTGCGCCTGTCCCGCGGCAATATGAAAGTTGCCGTATTGATGCTGTTTGCCGTTACCGCCTTCCTGTCTATGTGGATCAGTAACACTGCGACTGCCGCGATGATGCTGCCTTTGGCAATGGGTATGATGAGCCACCTCGACCAAGAAAAAGAACGCAAAACCTACGTTTTCGTCCTGCTCGGTATCGCCTACTGCGCCAGTATCGGCGGTTTGGGTACCGTGGTCGGTTCTCCGCCGAACATGATTGCCGCCAAAGCGCTGAACTTGGACTTCATCGGCTGGATGAAGCTCGGCCTGCCGATGATGCTGTTGATTCTGCCGCTGATGCTGTTCTCCATGTACGTCATCCTCAAACCTAATTTGAACGAGCGCGTGGAAGTCAAAGCCGAATCTATCCCTTGGACTTTGCACCGCGTTATCGCGCTGTTGATTTTCTTGGCCGCAGCCATCGCTTGGGTATTCAGCTCCAAAATCAAAGCCGCATTCGGTATTTCCAACCCTGATACCGTTATCGCCCTGATTGCCGCCGTTGCCGTCGTCGTATTCGGCGTGGCGCAATGGAAAGAAGTTGCCCGCAATACCGACTGGGGTGTATTGATGCTCTTCGGTGGCGGTATCAGCTTGAGCGCGTTGCTGCAGTCTTCCGGCGCATCTGAAGCTCTGGGTCAGCAAGTTGCTTCCACGTTCTCTCATTCTCCTGCATTGCTGGTGATTTTTGTGGTTGCCACCTTCATCATCTTCCTGACCGAGTTCACCAGTAACACCGCTTCCGCCGCCCTGCTTGTGCCTATTTTCGCCAGCATCGCCGCGCAAATGGGCCTGCCTGAACAAGTCTTGGTATTCGTGATCGGTGTCGGCGCATCTTGTGCCTTCATGCTGCCGGTTGCCACACCGCCTAACGCGATTGTGTTCGGTACAGGCTTGATTAAACAACGCGAAATGATGAATGTCGGCTTATTGCTGAACATCCTCTGCGTGGTATTGGTTGCTCTGTGGGCTTATGCTGTACTGATGTAAACCATCGACTAAGTAACAAGGCCGTCTGAAAGAATATTTTTCAGACGGCCTTGAAGTTTCTCGTTCAGACACAATTTAACGAATGATTCAAAACCGGATTCTAACGAAAGGAAACCCATGATTATCCTGCACACCAACAAAGGCGACATCACAATCGAACTCGATTTCGACAAAGCCCCCGTTACTGCTAAAAACTTCGAGCAATACGTTAAAGACGGCTTCTACGACGGCGTAATCTTCCACCGCGTCATCAAAGGCTTCATGATTCAAGGCGGCGGCATGGATGAAAACATGAACGAAAAAGAAACCCGCGATCCGATTCAAAACGAAGCATCCAACGGCCTGCCCAACGAAAAATACACCATCGCCATGGCGCGTACTTCCGACCCGCATTCCGCCAGCGCGCAATTCTTCATCAACACCGCCGACAACGCCTTCCTGAACTTCCGTTCTAAAGAGCTGTACGGCAAAACCGTCGTCCAAGACTGGGGCTATGCCGTATTCGGTAAAGTCGTTGACGGTTTTGACGTTGTCGATGCCATCGAAGGCGTTTCTACCAAACGTCACGGCTACCACGACGACGTACCGAGCGAGCCTGTCATCATCACTAAAGCCGAAGTGGTTTAATTGATTTGATTTCCCATAAAAACAGCCTGTCCGAATTAAAACCGGACAGGCTGTTTTTCAATAATGATGCATACCGTCACACATCATAAGTACCGACCACGCATGTCGAATCCAACACATGGCCCTGCATGGCAAAATGCAGCTCATTAAAGCGGAAACCGCGCGGCAAATCCAAAACAGTATCCAGCGCGTACACAATCAGTTCATAACGATGTCGGTTGTTCGGTGGCGCCATACCGCCGTAAAAAGAAGCCTCTTCGATTTCAAATTTACCCAACGCGCTCGCCCAAGTGTTCGCGCCCTGAGTGAAATCTGTTGCAGAAATACTCTCATTTTCTGCCACGGAAGTGCGTTTCAAATCCGAAATCAACCAATGTGTCCATACGAAGCCCGATGCCGAAATGGCATCTTTGTCTTCCAATACCACGGCAAACGATTTTGTTCCTTCTGGCGCATCTTCGATTTCAAAAGGAATCGAATAAGAAGGCATACCGCTCGGGCTGAACTGGCTGCCACGCTTGCCGTATTTGTCTTCAAATTCACCGTTGACAATAGCTTTACTGCTGACTTTCATCTTATATCTCCCAATAGTAGGTTGGTTCATTCTAACAAACACCAAGGCCGTCTGAAAGATACTGCCGTTTTCACTTTCCCGATGCCGCATTTTCAGACGGCCTCAAGCAATATTCACAATTCGATCAAACACATTTGATATTCCATAATATAATCCGCCACATGAAAACTACACAGGATACACATTATGGATTGGAAAGGTCGTGAACAAAGCCAAAACGTCGAAGATCGCCGCGGAAGCCGTGGCGGCGGCGGTGGCGGCAAAACGCCGGGCATACTCGGCATTATCGTGGTTTTGGTCGGTGCATATTACGGCGTGGATTTAAGCGGTTTGGTTGGTGGCTCATCTTCGATGGGCATTCCTACCCAGCAAGCTACCCGACTCGACAGCCAACAAGAAGCCGAATTGAACGAACTGTCCCGTGTCGTCCTTGCCGATACGGAAAAAGCATGGGGCAAATACTTTCAACAACACGGTCAGAGCTATAGACCGACGACCATGGTGTTGTATGAAGGCGGTACATCCACCGCCTGCGGTACGGGCCAATCTGCCATGGGTCCATTTTACTGCCCGGGCGACCAAAAAGTTTATTTGGATTTGAGTTTCTACGAAGACATGCGCACCAAGCTCGAATCCGCCAGCGATGCCGCGTTTGCCTACGTTATTGCCCATGAAGTCGGCCATCACGTTCAAAACCTGCTCGGCATTCTGCCTAAAGTCCACAAAATGCAACAGCAAGTCGGCAAAAAAGAGGCCAATGCCCTTTCCGTCAAACTCGAATTGCAGGCCGACTGTTTCGCCGGTATTTGGGGACACTACGCCGTCAACAACAATATCTTCAAAGCCGAAGACATTCAAAAAGCCATGCTGGCCGCCGAATCCGTCGGCGACGACCGCTTGCAGAAACAGGCTCAGGGCTATGTCGTTCCCGACAGCTTTACCCATGGCTCGTCCGAAGAACGCATGACTTGGCTCAAGCGCGGTTTGGAAAGCGGCGACATCAACCAGTGCAACACTTTCAACAATTAATTCGTCCAAGTAACACTGTTCTTTGATGTAACGACAAAAGGCCGTCTGAATGCTTCAGACGGCCTTTTAGCCGTGTTAAAATAAGCCCCATTATTTCCCCTTAAATTTAAAGGAAATCCACATGGCAAATATCGCCCGCGACATTTTTAAAGCCTACGACATTCGGGGCATCGTCGGTAAAACCCTGACTGCCGAAGCTGCCTACTTAATCGGTAAAGCCATTGCCACCAAAGCCTTAGAAAAAGGCATTACCCGCATCGCACTCGGCCGCGACGGCCGTTTGAGCGGTCCCGGCCTGATGGCACAAATTCAACGCGGTTTTACCGACAGCGGCATCGACGTCCTCAACGTCGGTATGGTTGCCACTCCTATGCTCTACTTCGCAGCCATCAACGAATGCGGCGGCAGCGGCGTGATGATTACCGGCAGCCACAATCCGCCCGATTATAACGGTTTCAAAATGATGCTCGGCGGCGACACGCTCGCAGGCGAAGCCATTCAAGAACTTTTAGCTATTGTTGAGAAAGACGGTTTTGTTGCCGCCGACAAACAAGGCAGCGTAACCGAAAAAGACATCTCCGGCGAATACCACAACAACATCGTCGGCCACATCAAGCTCAAACGTCCGATGAAAATCGTCATCGACGCGGGCAACGGTGTCGGCGGCGCATTTGCAGGCAAACTCTACAAAGGTTTGGGCAATGAAGTGACCGAACTTTTCTGCAAAGTGGACGGCAATTTCCCTAATCACCACCCCGATCCGTCCAAACCGAAAAATCTGCAAGACCTCATCGTCGAGCTTAAAAACAGCGATGCCGAAATCGGCTTGGCATTTGACGGCGATGCCGACCGCTTGGGCGTGGTCACCAAAGACGGCAACATCATCTATCCAGACCGCCAACTGATGCTTTTCGCGCAAGACGTGTTGAGCCGCAATCCTAAAGCCAAAGTGATTTTCGACGTCAAATCCACTCGCCTGCTCGCGCCTTGGATTAAAGAACACGGCGGCGAACCTGTGATGGAAAAAACCGGCCACAGCTTCATCAAATCCACCATGAAAAAAACCGGCGCACTGGTTGCCGGCGAAATGAGCGGCCACGTTTTCTTTAAAGAACGCTGGTACGGCTTCGACGACGGCATGTATGCCGGCGCACGCCTCTTGGAAATCCTGTCTGCCTTCGACAATCCGTCCGAAGTGTTGAACAAGTTGCCGCAAAGTATTTCCACTCCGGAACTCAACATCGACCTGCCGGAAGGCAGCAACGGACACAAAGTGATTGAAGAACTGGCTGCCAATGCCAAGTTTGAAGGTGCGACCGAAATCATCACCATCGACGGCTTGCGCGTTGAATTCTCTGACGGCTTCGGCCTGATGCGTGCGTCCAATACCACGCCGATTTTGGTATTGCGTTTTGAAGCGGATACGCAAGAAGCGATTGAGCGTATTCAAAACCAATTCAAAGCAGTCATTGAAAGCAATCCAGCATTGAAATGGCCGCTGTAAGGGTTTAGGCTAAAAAAAGGCCGTCTGAAAATCATTTCAGACGGCCTTTAATATTAAACATTGATTATTTAAAGTTTGGAAACCAAGAATATCCCGGCTTAATTATCCGACTTGCGCTAACTGCTGACGCATTTCATCGATAACGGCTTTGTAATCCGGTTTGCCAAAAATCGCCGAACCGGCCACAAACGTATCCGCACCTGCCGCCGCAATTTCAGCAATATTGTCTGTCTTCACGCCGCCGTCGACTTCCAATGCGATATGGCGGCCGCTTTGCCGTTCATACTCGTCCAACATCTCGCGCACTTTGCGGATTTTCACCAGCGTATTCGGAATAAAGCTTTGTCCGCCGAAGCCCGGGTTGACCGACATCAGCAACACCATATCCAGTTTGTCCAAAACGTTTTCCAGAATATTGACCGGCGTAGCAGGATTCAATACCAAGCCTGCCTGACAGCCGTATTCTTTAATCAAACCCAAGCTGCGGTCGACATGGCGGCTGGCTTCCGGATGAAAAGTAATAATATTGGCACCGGCTTTGGCAAACGCATGAATCAAATCATCAACCGGCTCAACCATCAAATGCACATCGACCGGCACGGTTGCATACGGTTTCAAAGCCGCGCAAACCATAGGACCGAAAGTCAGATTCGGCACATAATGATTGTCCATCACATCAAAATGAATCAAATCCGCACCGGCGCGGATAACTTCGGCAACCTCTTCGCCCAAACGGGCAAAATCAGCGGACAAAATACTGGGTGCAATACGGTAGTCGGTCATGTTTATTCTCCTAAAGTGTGTCCCTTTGTCATTATCGCATTTTTAACCCTATGTTGTATGCTGCCGACAACACCTCTGCCGTCATTTTTATGAATTTACATTTCATATACATTAATGAAACTTATAATCACATAGTAAGACTTTGAAAATAAATTATTAGATTACATACATCTGCAAAAAAATCTAACATCATTAACAAAAGTTAACTGCATTGATACTGCCTTTCACACGCTTATCGGTTATATTTCCAAACCTGATGAAACATTAGGAAAACACCGTGTCTGTTGCACTTTCCCGCTATCCGACTTTTATTTTCTTAGCACTCGCCCTACTCTGTTCCAGTCTGCCTGCACATGCCGGTCCGTTTCTGGCCACTTTGGACGACTTCCACCCGAATTGCGACATCCGACAGCTCAATTTATCCGCCGACCAACACGCTGCCCTGCGCCGTCTGCGTACCGACTTCAAACAAATCAACGATAAAGCCTATCGTAAAACCGTACGCTCCGACCGCAACCGCCGTCAAACCATCATCAAAATCCTCTCCGGCGACTCATTCGACTCAAACGCTGCCCGCGATTATGTTGAAAACCGCTACCTCTCCAGCATGGACTATGCGGTGGATGAAATGGAAATCCAATACCGCTTCTATCATCTGCTCAATCCGCGCCAACGCCAGCAATGGTTGTCTTCATGCTTGCGCTGATGGATAAATAAAAATACAAAAAGGCCGTCTGAAACCATATTCAGACGGCCTTTACTTTTTCAGCCTTAATCCAACACTCTTTCTTCCGGCAACCGGCCTGCCCAGTCGCAGGCAAACTGCCATGCCGAACGGCCTGAACGGCTGCCACGCATTTGCGCCCATTGCAACGCGGCTTGGCGCGCTGTATCGTCAAAAGGCACATTGAAATCGTCCAACCAGTTGGCTACGGCGGTCAAATAATCGTTTTGATCGAAAGGATAAAAACTCAGCCATAAGCCGAAGCGGTCAGAAAGGGAAATTTTCTCCTCGACGGCCTCTTTCTGATGGATTTCTCCGCGAATGCCCGTAGTACCGCCGTTTTCATCCATGTATTCAGGAATTAAATGACGGCGGTTGGAAGTGGCATAAACCAAAACATTGGTGCAACGTTGCGACAGTCCGCCGTCTAAAGCAGTTTTCAAGGCTTTATAGGTTTCATCACCGGTTTCAAACGACAAATCATCGCAGAAAACGATAAATTTCTCGGGACGCTCAGACAACAGCGTCAACAAAGCCGGCAAGCTGATCAAATCACTTTTGTCTACCTCAATCAGCCGCAGGCCGCGCTCGGCGTATTCGTACAACAACGCTTTAACCAAGGAAGATTTGCCCGTACCGCGCGCGCCGGTCATCAAGACATTATTTGCAGGACGGCCTGCCAAAAATTGCTCGGTATTGCGTTTCAGTCTGTCGGTTTGCGAACCGACTGCCGCCAATCTACTCAAAGGAAACGTATGCGGACGCGGCAGGCTTTCCAAAATACCTTTTTTGCCCATGCTGTGCCAACGGTAGGCCAAAGCGCGCCAGTCAGTTTTACCGGCTTCGTCAGGCAGGATTAAATCCAGACGGTTTAAAACGGAATTGGCTTTTTTCAAAAAATTGGATAATTTCATTTCGGCTTTCTTTTTTTTTTTCAGACGGCCTTTTGCGCCAATACTCGCATCACGGTATCGACAACGGCTTGGGTTTGCGGATCGATTTCAATATTGATGAGGTCGCCTTCTTTGCGGCTGCCAAACAGGGTACGCTCCAAAGTCTCTGGAATCAGGTGTACGCAAAATTCACTGTCGCTGACTTCGCCTATAGTCAGGCTGCAACCGTCCAAACCGACAAAGCCTTTGGTGAGAATATAGGGCTTGAGGTTTTCCGGCAGCTCAAACCAAACGGTACGGTTGAACTCACTGGATTCGATACGGGAAATTCGGGTAACCGCCATCACATGGCCGCTCATCACATGGCCGCCGATTTCGTCGCCAAACCGCGCCGCGCGTTCCAAATTGACACTGTCGCCGACTTTCAAGCTGCCGAGATTGGTTTTGCGTAAGGTTTCGTCCATCAAATCAAAGCTGACTTTGTTGCCGTCGATTCGGGTAATGGTCAGGCAGCAGCCATTGTTGGCGACAGAGGCACCGGTTTGCAGATTGTCGGCGATTTCGGGGGGCAGCTCGACTGTGTGGGTACGAAAGTCGGGCGAAGGTTGGGCGATGTCTGTAATTTTGCCCATACCTTGTACGATGCCTGTAAACATAATGTCTTCTTTCCGATGGTACGATAAGGCGGATATTGTAGCATTTTCCAGGCACAAAGGCCGTCTGAAAGCAGTGATGGCGATGGTTTGGGGTATAATCGGATTTTTATTTCCGCAGCCCGATCATGCTCAGCTACCACCACGCCTTCCATGCCGGCAACCATGCCGATATGCTCAAGCACTTTACCCTCTTCCTCATCCTCGAATATTTCAACCGTAAAGACAAGCCCTATTGGTATATCGATACGCACAGCGGTGCCGGTTTGTATGATTTGAGCGGCGATGAAGCGCAAAAAGTCGGCGAATACAAACAAGGCATTGCGCTCTTGGAACAAGCTGACAAGCTGCCTGCCGAATTGGCCGAATTTGTAGGCCGTCTGAAACAAATACTGCCGCAAGACAACCTTTACTGCGGCTCGCCTTGGCTGGCACAGGCACTCACGCGCGACAGCGACAAAATGCGCCTCTTTGAGCTGCACCCTGCCGATTTTGTCCATTTGCAAAACAATATGCGCGAAGTCCGTCCTGCGCGTAAAGTACAGGTCAGCCAGGCGGACGGTTATCAAGGCTTGATTTCATTATTGCCTCCTCCGCCCCGCCGCGCTGCAGTCTTAATTGATCCGCCCTACGAAGAAAAACAAGACTACCGCCGTGTCGTCCAAGTTTTGAAAGATGCTTTGAAACGCTTTGAAACCGGCTGCTACATGGTTTGGTATCCCTGCCTGAGCCGTGAAGAAAGCCGCAAACTGCCGGACGAACTCAAAAAAATCGCTCCCGACAATTATCTGCACGCCGAGCTCCATGTCCATACGCCACGCAGTGACGGTTTCGGTATGCACGGCAGCGGCATGTTCGTCATCAATCCGCCCTATATGCTTGCCGAACAGTTGCAAAACAATCTGCCCGAACTTTCCAAAATTTTGGCACAAGATGCCGGCGCGCATTATGTATTGGAAAGCAAAACGAAATAAATTCTGCCGTCTGAACGCATATCCAAACGCTTCGATTTTTCCGCCATACCCGTTCAGACGGCCTTAACCCTTTATACTTAAGCCTTTTTCCACTACAATTCATAACATAACAATTAACGACCATCCACTCATGAATATACGCACACCCCTAGCCTGCACGCTCCTGCTTTGCGCGTGCAGCGAATCAGTAAAAAACGAATTTAAAGAAGAATTTACCCAAAGTTTCCGCACCGAATTTGTCCGCTCGGCAACCGAAGCCTGCGTAGAAAAAGCTTCCGGAAAAAGCCCGTTTGATTCCGTGACCACTGAAAAAATCTGCCGCTGCATCGGCGAAAAAACAGTCGACCAAATCAATCCTGAAGAAGCAACCTCGCTTTTGGGCGGCAGCGACTCCATGAGCGACGAGCTGAAAAAACGCATCAAAGACATCAGCACCGCCTGCACTAAAGAAGTTTTAGGTATGGCCGACAGCAAAACCAAATGAACACGCCGTTTTCAGACGGCCTGAAATTGAAAAATATTCGATTCAAACTTAGGAAAAGAGTGAAACCATGAATACATTGAACCAATTCTTAGCCCAACACCTGCCCGAACACAAACTGCCGCAAGAGCTGGCAAGCGTATTGGAATCCGTAGCCGCCGCCTGTTTGGACATCAACGCCAAAGTCCGCCTCGGCGCGCTTTCCGGCGTTTTGGGCATGGCAGGTACCGGCAACATCCAAGGCGAAGACCAAAAGAAACTCGATGTCATCGCCAACAACATCATGATTGATGTTTTAAAAGCCAATGCCAACATCGCAGGCCTTGCCAGCGAAGAAGAAGACACCTATGTCGCCACAAACGAAAACGGCGGCTATTTGGTATTGTTTGATCCGCTGGACGGCTCTTCCAATATCGACGTCAATATCTCCGTCGGCACCATCTTCTCCATCTTGGCGAAACCTGAAGGCGCATTGACTACCGAATCCTTCCTGCAAAAAGGCCGCGACCAAGTGGCCGCAGGTTATGTTTTATATGGTCCGCAAACCCAACTGGTACTGACTGTCGGTCACGGCGTATTTGTCTTCACTCTGGACGATGCCAACCAATTCCTGCTGACCAAAGAAAATCCGAGCGTTCCCGAATCTACTAAAGAATTCGCCATCAATATGTCCAACCAAAGACATTGGTTCGCCCCTGTTCAACAATACATTGACGAATTGCTGGCAGGCGAGACCGGCGTACGCGGCAAAAACTACAATATGCGCTGGGTAGCCAGCATGGTTGCCGAAATCCACCGCATCCTGATGCGCGGCGGCGTATTCATGTATCCGCAAGACAAACGCGATCCATCCAAACCGGGCAAACTGCGCCTGATGTACGAAGCCAACCCGATGAGCCTGCTTATGGAACAAGCCGACGGCGCATCAAACAACGCCATCGAAGCCATGCTCGACATCCAACCTACCGGCCTGCACCAACGTGTTGCCGTATTCATGGGCAGCCGTGAAGAAGTGGAATACGTTTATAATCTGCATCAAAAATAATCAGATATATTAATTTCCAAACCCCAAAAGGCCGTCTAAAATATGATTTTCAGACGGCCTTTTGTTAAAAAATAAAAGAAACAAAAATTAAAAGAGCAGATTCAAATCCGCCCTTTGCTGCTTTCCATCTAAGAACGAGCCAGCTCTTCCGCCGCTTTTTGCACAATATCCGGCGTCAGCTTGTTCAAACAATCCGTATGCCCCAACGGACATTCGCGTTTGAAACAAGGCGAGCAATCCAAATTCAAGCTGACGATTTTTGCCTTTTGGCTTAGAGGTGGCGTATGGTCAGGGCTGGATGAGCCGTAAACCGCAACCAATTTCCGATCAAGCGCGGCCGCAAGGTGCATCAGACCGCTGTCGTTGCACACGACCGTATCGACGCAAGACAACAGATCAATCGCCTCCGGAAGATTGGTTTTGCCGCAAAGATTGGTACACAGGCCGTCTGAAAGTCGGTTGATTTCATCTGCAATATCAAAATCTTTTTGCGAACCAAACAGCCAAACCTGCCAACCCTCGGCTAAATATTGGCGGCCGAGTTCGGCAAAATAACGCGCAGGCCAACGCTTGGCCGGGCCATATTCCGCACCGGGACAAAATGCCAAAATCGGTTTATCCGTCGCCAAACCATGTTTTGCCAAAGCGGCTTGACGGCTTTCGGGATCAATCGTGAAACAGGGATTATCGGAATGGCCGTTAAAATCCGCTTGGGTCGGATGCGCCAGCGCAGTATAGCGGTCGACCATCAACGGCAATGCGGCCTTATCCAACTCACGGATATCGTTCAACAAAAAATAGCGCGACTCGCCGACGTAGCCCGTACGCTGCTTAATGCCCGTAGCTAAGGCAATGATGGCGGATTTGAGCGAACCGGGCAAAACAATCACTTGATCATAGCCTTCTTTTCCCAATTCACGCCCGATACGCCAGCGTTTTTTCAATTCCAACGCACCATGTCCAAACGGATTTTCCATCACACGGTTGATTTCAGGCATACGCTCGAATACGGCCATCGACCATTTGGGTGCAAACGCATCAATGATGCAGCCGGGATGCAGCTCATGCAAACGGCGATAAAGCGGTTGGGTCATAACGCAGTCGCCAATCCAGCTTGGGGTAATAATCAGGATTTTTTTGGACATAATGGAATGTGTTTTTAATTTTGGCTTATTGTAATACGATTTTTAAAAGGCCGTCTGAAACTCGGTTTAACCTCTCAGATCAAAACGTACTACTTGATACACGTCATTTCAACAGATGAACCCTGGTTTGAGCGCATGAAGCGTTTGTCTTCCCAACTATTCTGCAAACTCTGCAAATACCACGCCCAAAATACCAAACATAACGGCGGCAAGCAGTATTTGCTTCATTTTTAAAACCTTATAAAAACAGAAAGGCCGTCTGAAATATTTTCAGACGACCTTTTTATACTGGTTTAACGATGGTAGTTAGGCGCTTCTTTAGTGATTTGTACGTCGTGAACGTGAGATTCGCTCATACCGGCAGAAGTGATTTCCACAAATTCTGCTTTCTCGTGCATTTCAGCAATATTGGCGCAACCCAAGTAACCCATGCTGGAGCGCAGACCGCCGGTCAGCTGGTGGATGATGTTCACAATCGGACCTTTGTAAGGAACGCGGCCTTCGATGCCTTCGGGAACATATTTGTCTGTGCTGTCGGTTTTGTCTTGGAAGTAGCGGTCGGCAGAACCTTGGCTCATCGCACCCAACGAACCCATGCCGCGGTAAGACTTGTAAGAGCGGCCTTGGTAGAGTTCGATTTCACCCGGTGCTTCTTCCGTACCGGCAAACATACCGCCAAGCATGACGCTGTATGCACCTGCTGCCAGAGCTTTGGCAATATCGCCGGAGAAGCGGATACCGCCGTCGGCAATCAGGGGAACGCCGGTACCTTTCAGGGCTTCGGAAACATTGTGAATCGCAGTCAGTTGAGGCACGCCCACGCCGGCCACGATACGGGTCGTACAAATCGAGCCCGGGCCGATACCGACTTTAACGGCATCCGCACCTGCGGCCACCAAATCCAAAGCGGCTTTGGCAGTCGCGATGTTGCCGCCGATGACTTGGATGTGCGGATAAGTTTCTTTTACCCAGCGCACGCGATCGATAACGCCTTGGCTATGACCATGGGCAGTATCGACCACAATCACGTCTACGCCTGCTTCCACCAATGCTTTGACGCGCTCTTCGGTATCGCCGCCGGTACCCACCGCAGCACCGACGCGCAGACGGCCTTCGGCATCTTTATTGGCATTAGGAAATTCGGTTGTTTTCAGAATATCTTTAACTGTAATCAGACCTTTGAGTTCGTCTTGGTCGTTCAATACCAAAACGCGCTCAACTTTGTGCGCATGCATGATTTCGCGGGCTTCATCAATGCTCGTACCTTCAGGAACGGTAACCAAACGGTCGCGGGGGGTCATGATGGCAGAGACCGGCAGATCAACACGGTTTTCAAAACGCAGGTCGCGGTTGGTCACGATACCGACCACTTTGCCGTTTTCAACAACAGGCAGACCGGACATTTTGCGTTTGCGTTGTGCGCGCATTTCCAAGACTTCGCGGATCAATGCGGTCGGCGCAACGGTAACGGGATCTTTCACCACGCCGCTCTCATGGCGCTTCACTTTGGAAACGGCACGCGCTTGCAACTCCGGCGTCATGTTTTTATGGATAATGCCGATTCCGCCTTCTTGAGCCATAGAAATGGCCAGACGCGCTTCGGTAACGGTATCCATTGCAGCAGAAAGTAGAGGGAGGTTGAGCGTGATATCGCGGGTGAGTTTGGTTTGAAGTTTGACATCTCGAGGCAGCACGTTTGAGTGCGCTGGAACCAACAAAACGTCGTCGAAAGTATAGGCTTTTTCTACAATACGCATGATGCTCGGTCTTTCAGTTTGTGCAAGATGCACGGCATTATATCACACCGGCTTGATGCTAACATTGGCAATACATGTTTTAACGTTATTTTTTTACATGATTTGATCTACAGTACAAAAATATGCCAACGCATTGCAGTTTCAAGTAAAATAGGTCGGATGAGAACATCATTTACATAAGGGAAACCCATGAAATCTTCCGTACTCAAAACCTGTCTGACAGCAGCCCTTCTCTCTTCCGCCGCCCTGACCGGCGCGGCCGAGGTTTACACTTGGAAAGGCACGTCGGGCAACAGCTATTCCGATACGCCAAACCGTCTGCAACCGAAGCGTTCCGGCGTGGTCAACATCCGCACACACAACGTCAAACCTGCCGTTGCGCCTGCTGTTTCGGCATCTGAACCAGTTGCCGAGCAGCCCAACGAACAGGTTGCGGAACAAAACAAACAAATTGAAGAACGCAATAAAAAAATCGAAGAGCAAAACCGCCAAAACAAGCTGGAAAACTGCAAAATCGCCAAAATCAACCGCCAAGTTGCCGAAAGCGCACGCTTGGCCAATCGCGACAGCCTGATTAAGCAATACCAAAACGACGTCAATAAATACTGCAATTAAGCTCTCGGATAACAATATCAAAAAGGCCGTCTGAAATTTAATTTCAGACGGCCTTTATTTTTTCAGCCTATCAATAATACAGCTGAACCAACAACAAGCCGATGGCTAAGCTGAATGCCATGCTCAACAGGCCTGGAATCATGAAGCTGTGGTTGAAGATAAATTTGCCGATTTTGGTCGAGCCGGTTGTATCGAAGTCGATAGCGGCAATAATCGGACCGTAGTTCGGAATGAAGAAATAGCCGTTTACCGCAACAAATGTGCCGATAATTATGGGCGCAGGAATACCCAGTTTGATGGCGATTGGGAACAGCGTCGCCACTGTCGCGCCTTGGCTGTTGACCAATACCGACAAGACAAACAGGGCAAAGGCAAAGGTCCATGGCGCAGACTCAACCAAATGGCTGACGGTCGATTCCACTTCTGTTAAGTGGCCGTTCATCAAGGTATCGCCCAACCAAGCCACGCCAAACACCGCAATTACGGCACGCATACCGGCATGGAATACCGAACCTCGGGTAATCGCATCGCCATTGGGTTTACACGCCAAGATAATCAGCGCAGAAGCAGACAACATCACGATTTCAATCGTATGCGCCATACCCATAGGCTTGATCGCGCCATCGTGTTCAAAAGCCGGACGCAACTCAGGCAGCGCACCCATCACGACCACCAGCAATGCCGCAGTCAAGAAAATACCGACCGACAATTTGGCTTTCGGCGAAATGACGACATCGGTTTTTTGTTCCTCCACATCGATATATTCTTTCACATAGTTTGGGTCTTTCAGCAAAGCCTGATAATGCGGATCGTCTTTCAATTCTTTGCCCAGTTTGTTTACAAACACGCAAGCCAAACCGATACCCAAAATCGTGGATGGAACAGTAACTTTCAACACGTCCGCCATTGTAATGTGTTGCGGCTCAAGCATGGTAACGCAGGCAACAACGGCGGCGGCAATCGGGCTGGCGACAATCGCAAATTGGGAAGCGATAACCGCCATCGTCAGCGGACGGGAAGGACGGATGCCATTGCGACGGCTGACTTCGGCAATCACGGGCAAGACCGAGTAAGCCACATGGCCCGTACCTGCCAAGACGGTAAAGGTGTAAGTTACCGCCGGCGCGATAAAGGTGATGTATTTCGGATTGCGGTGCAACACGCGCGTGGCAATCTTAATCATATAGTCCAAACCGCCGCTGGCCTGCATCGCCGCCGCGGCAGACACTACCGCCATAATCATCAGCATCACATCAATCGGCGGGCTGGTCGGTTGAAGATGAAAACCAAAAGACAATACGGCTAAGCCGATACCGCCGAGCACGCCCAAACCAATCCCACCAACCTGCGCACCAATCAGGATACACAGCAGCACAATGGCAAACTGGATAAAAAACATAGTTGACATCACAACTCCCAAAATCCGGCCTTGACCGAAATAAAATTACAAATAGTTGGATTATAGAGTAAACCCTCTTCCCTAACTATACTTTACCTAATTATACATACCAATCTACATCAAATAAATAATATTCTCATTTAACCAATAGACTCATTAAAAGCACAAAAGAGGCCGTCTGAAAATTTTCAGACGGCCTTTATGATTCAAACAGATGATAAGGCTATTTTCCGGCTACTTCTTCATCTTTTATAAAATCCGATACGCCATGAACACAGCGGATTTTGCGTTCCGACAAGGTTGCCTCCAACAAGGCATCGTTTTGCGGCAAGGAATCGCGTTCTGCCTCATTGTGCCAGAGGTGGTACGCAATACCAGCAAATTTCAGATTATGGCGTTTCATCCCGTTATGATAACAACGGGCGACAAATTCGCTGTCTTCCCTGCCCCAACCGACAAAGCTATTGTCGAACCCATTGACGGCAAGCGCATCGCTGCGGAAAAAGCCCATATTGCAAGTTTTGATGCCTTTATGTTTGCGGTTGCCTTTTCGGCCTGCCAATTTGGCCAAACAACGGCAGCGCAAGGCGGAAAGCCGTTTTTCTATCCCCGAGCTGAACATAGACAAGGCAGGCAAATCGCCTTCGTCCAAAATATCCTGCGTTTTATCCTCAGTCAAAATCACGCGGGAGCCCTGTATCAGACGGCCTTTGCGGGCAATCTTCAAATGATCGGCGATAAAAGACGGATCCAAAACCATATCGCCGTCAATCAACACAATATAATCGCTTTGCGCCTGTGCCAACGCACGGTTGCGCGATTCGGCGGCACGAAAGCCCCTATCCGGCTGCCATGAATGTTTGACCGGAATGCTTGTCCTACGGCGGATAAAATCAACTACTTCGGCGGTTTCCTGCCTTGAGCCGTCATCCGCGACAATAATCTCATCCGGCAGACGGGTTTGCGATAAAGCCGATTTCAACACCAGCTCCAAAGCATCGGGGCGGTTGTAAGTGGTGATGATGAGGGAAACGGTTATCGTGCGGTTGCGCTCGTAGAGTTTGACATATTTGTAATACGAACCTTGCGCATTGGACACTGAAATCGTCAGCCCGTCCGCCCCAAAAGCAAAACCGCGTTTAAGCAGATAATTCTTCACAAACGATACGCCGCCATGCAGCAAAGCCTTAAATGGCGAACTGTCTTTCTTGAAGCGGTTTTCTTCCGCATACAGCGAACTGTACTGCTGCATTTTCTGAATCAGCCCTTCGGCGTTTTCAAAAGAATAATGTTTCAGACGGCCATCAAGTTGTCTAACCTTGGCTTCCTGCGGCAACACCAAAGACTCATGCACCTGACGGTCGGAAAAACGGGTAAATCTGCGATGGTAAAGGCGCGGAATAATATCCGGATACCAGCCGCAGCCTTTAATCAGTCTGCCGTGGTAATGGTTCAAACGGGAAAGCGAAAAGATGTGTTCCTTCTCATTTTCCAAAACGGCCGCACGAATGGATTCGATTAAAGCTTCATCCGCCACTTCATCGCTGTCTATGCTGAAAATCCAATCGTTTTGCGCCAGTCTGGCCGCCAAATTTTTCATCGGGCCAAACCCGATAAAGTCATGCTTGTAATAGCTGACATTCGGAAAGCCCTTGGCAATTTCAAAAGTACGGTCGGTTGAGCCGTTGTCCAACAACAGGACTTCGTCAAAGTCTTTCAGCGCACTCAAAACTTCTGAAAGATAACGTTCTGAATTTTTTACCAACATGGCGGCGGTTGCCGGAATTGTGTGCATCATAAAAAGGCCGTCTGAAAAAGGAAGCTGTATTTTAACCGATATACCGCTACAATATGTCCTCCTTTTTTTTAGACGGCCTGACTCATGCAGCTTATTCTTGCCCCCATGCAGGGGCTGGTGGACGATGTGATGCGCGACCTGTTGACGCGTATTGGCGGATTTGACGAATGTGTCAGCGAATTTGTCCGCATTACGCACACGGTCCACTCACGCGCCACTTGGCTTAAATATGTTCCCGAAATCGCCCATGCCAACCGCACGCCGGCCGGCACGCCCTGTACTGTCCAGCTTTTGGGCAGCGATGCGGAAAACATGGCCGTCAATGCTTTGGAAGCCGTACGTTTCGGTGCGGACAAAATCGACCTCAACTTCGGCTGTCCCGCGCCGACGGTCAACAAACACAAAGGCGGTGCGGTCTTGCTCAAAGAGCCGGACTTGATTTACCACATCGTCCACACCCTGCGCCAACACCTGCCGCAACACATTCCGCTGACGGCCAAGATGCGGCTCGGTTATGAAGACAAAAGTCTGGCATTGGAATGCGCTTCCGCGATTGAAAACGGCGGCGCATGCGCGTTAACCGTCCATGCACGCACCAAAGTCGAAGGCTACGAACCGCCGGCACATTGGGAATGGGTGCGCAAAATCCGTGATGCAGTCAGTATTCCCGTTACCGCCAACGGCGATGTGTTCAGCCTTCAAGACTATCTCAATATTAAAAGCGTCAGCGGCTGCGACAGCGTGATGCTCGGGCGCGGCGCCGTTATCCGTCCCGATTTGGCGCGGCAAATCAAACAATATGAAAACGGCGAAACAGTCAAAGATACCGACTTTGCCGAAGTTTCCTCATGGATAGTCCAATTCTTCGACTTGTGCCTTGCCAAAGAGGCCAACAACAAATATCCGGTTGCCCGTTTGAAACAGTGGCTGGGCATGATGAAAAAAGAGTTTGAACAGGCGCAGGTATTGTTCGACCGCATCCGTGCCGTCAAAGAAGCGGATGAAGTGAAACAGATTCTGCTGTCGTTTGAACAAGAGATGCATTCATGATTAAAAAAGGCCGTCTGAATTTCAGACGGCCTTTGATTTCATCACCTACATACATAATCAGCCAACAATCTGCCTTTTTCCGCACTGGCTGCATTAGCCATATTTACCTGTCTGGTCTCAGGGCCATTCTTAGATTTCAGGGCTTCGCTCATTTTTCTGGCAAATTCTTTATTGGCACCGGTCACCCTTGACTCGGTAGAATCCAACACAAAGCCATCTTACTCATATTTGCCTTGCGCAGTAATAATCAAGATATTTTCAGGCGAAGGATAATCCGGAAAATCAATATAGTTGGTAACCAGCTTATAGGAAACGCCTTTTCCGTGTTTCATATCCTGACAGATGCCGTTAGGCGCGGTAAAGACTGCATGGCCGATCCGACTACGTCCGAAATCGTAAAAATCGATTCTCTTCGCAGCCGCCAACAGTTTTCTATCGTTGCCGTCATTAATATTTAATGACTTGCCGTTTACCAAAAACAAGGTCGGCAACAAGGGGCTGCCATGAGAGGCTTCCAAATTATATGCTTCACCCAACAGCTTACCCTGACGATACACAGTCAAAACAGGCTTTTTCAGACCATTTTCCGGATTACCGGTTTTCTTAAAAGAAATCTCCTGAACCACATTGCCAAATTCATAATAAGGCCGCGACTGCACGCCTGTTTTCGTGTCCTGCAGGGCGCTCCAGTCACCGCCCGTAGTTTGGGCGCACGCAGTCACAGCAGCAAACAGAATACCCGATAATAAAACTTTAGAATGTTTCATTCATAAACTCCTTCTCAAGTAAACAAAAGAACGGATGTGTGCCTTTACTGCCTAATTTTGTTTCTTTATTAAAATTTTAGAACCATTGCACTAACTTAGTAAGGGATTAAAGAACAGGCCGTCTGAACATTCAGACGGCCTTGATTAACCTCAAATTTTAAGAAGCCAAAACGCGGGGGAAGAAAATTTCATTTTCCAAGTGGATATGATCTTTCAAATCGTCCACCATCTCTTTGGCCAATGTGTACAAACGGATCCAGCTGCCACAAGCGCCTTCAGGAAGCTCAAAATTGTTGGTCAATTCTTCCAGACGAGCGATGGCTTGGTCGTGTTCTTCATGCTCGTGCATCATCACGCTGATGGGCATTGCCGCGCCACGGCCCACGCCCTGATTAATCATCGGGAACAACATGCGTTCCTCTTTCATCATGTGCATCAACAGCTCGTTTTGCATATAGGCCAACAAATCGGTCACTTCGGCAGGGAAAGTGTCGGCATGAACCTGCGCCACTTTTTGCGCCAGTGGTACCAACTCTTCAAACTGGGCGCGGTGAACGTTGTGATAACGTTGCAGGATATGGTCAATCGTAGAATTGAAAGGCGCGGTTTCCCAAAGGGTAAAGTCAGTCATGGCTGTGTTCCTTTAAAGATTTATATTGGATGAATGTTAGGCGTAAGGATACACGCAGCTATCATCTTTGTATAGTTTTTTAATTGTTTAATTAATTGATAATAAAAGTTATTTTCAAATTTAAAATAACAAACAGGCCGTCTGAAACATAAGACTAAAGTTTCAGACGGCCTGTCCTTTTCTTAAATAATCCAACGATATAACGCAATCATCACCGGCATGGTTACCACACAAAGCAAGGTTGTCAGCCCGTAAATCGCGCTGGCTTTTTGGGCATTTTTGCCGTAAACAACCGCCATTTGGGTAACTGTCGAGGCGGCAGGCGAAGTCGTTGCCAAAAAGCTGATTAAAACAACCGTATCCGCATGCGCATCATGATGGGCAAAACCGCAAACTTTGACGGCAAAAAGCAATAATATCGGAATCAAAATCAACCTTAAAAAAGCAACAAGATACAGCCTCGGCGTCCACATAATCAAGCGCAGCGGCAAAGAAGCCAAAAGCATGCCCGCCACCAACATGGCAACCGGGCCAATCATGCCGCCTACCGTCGCCAAAGTATTATCGACAATATGCGGCAGCTTGATTTGAAAGGTAAACATCAGCAGCCCGACCAGCATGGATAAGATGTTGATATTGGTGAAAATGGTTTTCCAAGCCACATTGCCGCGGCCGCAAATCAACAGGCGCAGATGCGTCCAAAACAAAAACGTCTGCACCATGATAAAACCGCTGGTGTAAATCACCCATTCCGCACCAAAGACCGACATCACCAAAGGGATAATCAGGTTGCCCGAATTACTGTACACCGTCGCCGCGTGTTCAAGCGCATCGAGTTTGAACAAGTGCTTAAACAACCTGCCCAAAACAATCAACACCACATGGAAAAACACCGCCAGCATGACGGAAAGCTTCAGCCCTTCAATAATCTGCGGCGTATTGTCCATCTGAAAAGCGTGAATCATGACGGACGGGCTGATCAGATAAAGTGCGATAACAGAGAGCGTGTAGCTGTTTTCCGATTTCAACAGCCCGGCCTTCACCAAGGCCACACCCATCAAAACAATCAGCGTCAGCTCGGTAATTTTTCCGGCAAGCAGGAAAGAGGTTTCCATAATAAAAAAGCGGCAAAAACGTTAATTTTACGCTTCTACCGCTTCGCATGCCAAATTCAGACAGCCTCAACATTCAAGGCCATCTGAAATTTTCTACCACAGATAGGTTACGCTGGCTCCACCGCCTGCACCACCCTTAGATGCGCCAACAGCCGAACCTTTCACCAGCCATTTGCCACTGGCGGATACTTTCGATACTCCGACAGCAAAACCGGCCTTTCCGCGCCAAACGCCGCTGCCAATGGATACTGCACCCTGTCCCGGCTGGTAAGCTTGTCCCAGATTACCCACCGCAATCGCAGCGGCAGAGCCGGCATCCGCACGGTCTTCCAGTTTTTTCATTTCTACGCGTGTTTCAGCTCGTATTTGATTGATTTGAGCAGCCACCGCCGACTCTTTTTGCTGACTGTCGGCCTGCCATCTTTCCGCAAGCCTTTTAACCTGAGCCACATTTACCGCATCCGTATCCTGAGTACCGGCAGCCACATGGGTAATTTGACGGCTGTCCTTTTCATTGCCAACCGAAACCGCGCCCAATGTCGATTTCCATGCCGTTTCTTCAGATTGACTTGCCGACTGTGTCGCAAAATCATAGCCTGCCTGCCCTGCAGCCGAATCTGCGATACTTTGCGCACCCAGAGCCACTGCTTTTTCGGCTTTACCTTTGGCTTGGAAACCGAGTGCCAAAGATTTCTCTTCCAAAGCCGATGCGCCGCCGCCGACTGCGGTACCACCTTCTTTACGCACGCTGGAGCTGGTGCCGACAGCCAGACCGTTCAAGGCCGTGGCGGAAGACTCTACACCCAAAGCCACACTGTTTACGGCATTCGATACCGCACGCGTACCGACCGCCACTGCTTGATAACCTTCTGCTTCAGCAGCCGATGCCAGCGCAAGTGATTGAGTTCCACGTGCTTTAGCTCGATCACCTAAGGCCGTTGCACTGAGCGCATCCGCCTCACTATCTCTGCCGATAGCTACTGCATCAATATTACTTGCCTGCGCGCCATTACCTACCGCAACGGCACGCAAAGCCGAAGCCTTGGACAGCAGGCCAACTGCAACAGATTGACCGCCAGAAGCAGCTGCTGCGCCACCGACTGCTACATCATTTGTTCCCTTGGCATGGGCCCGAAAGCCAACCGCCACCGACCGCAATGCCTCCGCCTTGGATTCGCCACCCAAAGCGGTTGCGCTCAAACCGGAAGCGGCAGAATCATAACCCAAAGCAGCCGCCTTATAGCCGCCTGCTTTAGCCTTGTCGCCAACTGCAGTGGCATTTTCGCCCGATACGGATTCTTTACCGACAGCCAAAGAACCCGTCTTGTGCATGGTTCCAGCAACGATACCTCCGTCCGCATACGCAGTACCGAAAAAAAGCGCTAAAGCCAAACACAAAGGTCTGAGCGATACATTCAGTTTCATCTTTATATTCTCCATTTTTTAAATATTAAAAATATCCCATTCAATCATATTAATACTTTTGAACTAGTTATATTGTATATATTTTTATTCTCATATTAAATAATTCGGATAAATATTTTGATTTATGTCATAAATTTCAAACATCCTGGCAAATGTTCTTGGCCATCTTTCTAAACAGCCATCAGTTTCAGACGGCCTGAAGCCTTTTTCCAACAACCCGACATAATTTGCCCTACCGCAAAGCAAATCAATATAAATCTGTCCTTATATCCGCTATAATCAGCCATTTTCTTCAAACAGGAAACATCATGTCCCCCAGCCGTTTCAATCAAACGGGCCCCAAAATCGGCCTGAGCGTACGCCTTGCAGAAACCCAAGCTGAAATCGAAGCCGCCCAAAGATTGCGCTATCAGGTTTTTGCCCAAGAATTGGGGGCGGAAATCGAAAGCGATGACGGCCGTGATGTCGATCCTTATGATGAGCATTGCCACCACCTGCTTGCCTTCGATGATGCAACCGGCGAAGTTATCGGCTGCTACCGCCTGATTACCGAAGAAACCGCAAAAAAAGTCGGCGGCTGGTACAGCGAGCATGAATTTGACCTTGAGCCTTTGAAAAACATTCTGCCGCAAACCGTCGAACTCGGCCGCGCCTGTACCCACCCGGACTACCGCAACGGCGGCTTGGTCATGCTGTTGTGGACCGGTTTGGTCAAATTCATGAAAGACGAAAACCTGCGCTTTATGATTGGTTGCGGCAGTATCGAAATGCGCGACGGCGGCAACGATGCGGCGGGCCTGTATCATGCTTTGAAAGACAAATACCTCGCTCCGGAACAATGGCGCGTCAAACCACTCAACCCGCTCAAATGGGACAGCATCACGCCGTCTGAAAATCCGCCTGTACCCGCACTGATCAAAGGCTATCTCAAAGCAGGCGCGTGGTTTTGCGGCGAGCCTTGCGTCGATGAAGCATTCAACTGCGCGGATGTGCTGATCATGATGGACATCAGCCACCTTTCCGACCGCTACTTGCAGCGTTTTGCCCCTAAAACCGATTCATAATAAAAGGCCGTCTGAAACTTCAGACGACCTGCCTAATCTTTATAAAAAAAACACACACAATGACCGCCAAAATCCGTTTTATCTTCCGTCTTCTCTGTATTGCCGGCTGCCTTTTGTACGGCATGGCCGAAATGTTTTTTCTGTTTCCCTTTTACAGCAGCAAACGCAAACTGCGCGCAATCCAATTATGGTCGCTGCGCGTGCTTGCTTCCTGCGGCATGAAACTGCAAACCTTCGGCACGCCGCCGCAAGAAGATCGCGGTCAGCTGATTATCAGCAACCATATTTCATGGTTGGACATTATGGCGGTTAACGGCGCATTTCCCGGCCGTTTTGTAGCTAAAGACGATGTGGCCAAATGGCCGGTGGTCGGTTATCTCGCCACACAGGCGCAAACGGTTTACGTCTCGCGCAACCGCGGCATCAAAGGCAATTCCGCCAAAATCGCCGGCGTAACCGAAGCACTGAAAAACGGCGATACCGTCACCATTTTCCCCGAAGGCACCAGTACCGAAGGCCGTGAAATCCTGCCGTTCAAACCCAGCTTTTTTCAGACGGCCTATGATGCAGGCGTACCGATTATTCCAGCACTCTGCCGCTATCCGAATCCGGACGGCAGCAGCCCTAATCCGCACACTGCCTACTACGGTGACATCAGCCTCTGGCAATCTATCTGCATGGTCATCAGCCAGCCTTCCAGCACGGTCGAGCTGCATTTCCTCGATCCGATTGAAGCGGGAGAAGACCGCTACGCTACTGCGCTTCACATACACGCCCTGTTGAGCGAAAAGCAAAAACAGTTGGGCTAATCAAAAAAGGCCGTCTGAATGTTCAGACGGCCTTTTCCATTATCTTATGTCTTAAGATGAATATTGTACCGAATCGCTACCGCTTTTCTTTTGAATAAATTCAATTTTGTAGCCGTCCGGATCTTCGACAAACGCAATCACAGTCGTGCCGTGTTTCATCGGGCCGGCTTCGCGTACCACTTTACCGCCCATCTCTTTGACACGTTCGCACGCAGCGTAAGCGTCATCAACTTCAATCGCGATATGGCCGTAAGCCTCGCCCAAGTCGTAAGACTCGGTATCCCAGTTGTGGGTCAGTTCCAAAACAGTATGGTCCGCCTCATCGCCATAACCGACAAAAGCCAAAGTAAAACGGCCTTCAGGATAATCACGGCGGCGCAGCAGTTGCATGTTCAATACGTTTTGATAGAAACCCAAAGAGCGTTCGAGATTGCCAACACGCAACATAGTATGAAGCAAGCGCATGATTTTGTTCCTTTCTGAATTATGTTTGGTCATGGATTATAACATATCGGGCATTTACCCTCCTCGACTTAGAAAATGCCGATACTTAAACCATATAAAAATGAAGCGTATCCCCTATCGCCATTTGAATTTAATTTATTAACAAGCACACCGACTGACTAAATTGCTATAATCGCCACACTTACAACACAACACTTCAAACCGTCATGAAAACCTTTGTTCTTCCAGATACCCGCCCTTATCCGCAGAGCCCTATCAAAAACTACCTTCTGCTCAATGCCTATCAACTGGCGCACAACTCCTCCTCCGCATCACGCAAGCTTTCGGCCGGCCAACTGCAAACCGAAATCCGTACCATGCTCAGCCAAAACCATTACATCAACCTTTCATTGGCGATGACCATGGCGCCCGATGTCGGCACTTACACCAGCCTGATTCAAAGCGTAGGCGAAGTCCTGAAGGCAGAAAACGATAACGAAGCCCAATGGTTTGCCCTGCCTGTCGTTTTGGTCGCCGGTTGCAAAAAAGAACAAACCCTGCCGCTTACATTGCCTACCGAAGCCCTCTTCGCCTGCCTGCAAAACTACCCGAACCTGCGCACCCTCACGCAAAATACGCAATGGCTGCCCTACCTCGTCCAATCTACCGACTTGAGCAGCGTTACCCCGGGCGAGTGGTTCCAAGCCAAGCAAAACGATGAAGCGGCAGGCGCATTCCTGCAAAAATTCGAATACAAACCATTGACGCTGCCCGAAGGTCAATCCGTCCATGTTGTTTACGCGCTGGGCTACGGCAATAAAGACATTCAGACGGCCTTGGGCCTCAACTTGCAACAGGCAGGCCTGCCATTGATGCAGGTTTGGCAAGAGCATCTCGCCCTTGACGGCGTTACCCTCTTTACCAACCCGCTCTCGCCCAATACGCCGCTTGACGCGCTTACCGACGGCAGCCACACCCGCCAACGCATGGCGATGGACGTTTTTGCCACCAACGCCATCCGCGCCATCCGTATGCAAAGCCCACGTGTCGGCGTTGTTGCCGCAGCAAAAGCGGACGGTAAGCTCCAGTTCAGCTTCAACGCAACAGACAGCGCGTTTGAAATCGTTCCGCAGACCTTCACTTGGGAGCTGGCCTCAACCGACAATATCGCCATCGTTCAGCAAAACTTCCTCGACCTGATGGCCGAATGCCGAATCGAGCACCTCTACCTGCTGCACAACCCATTGGGCGAAAACGAGAACATCCCTACTTATGCCCAAGCGTTAAAACTGGAAGGCCACAATCCTTTCTTCAGCCATGTAAACTAAGTTGAAAATGCAACACGCCAAGGCCGTCTGAAAACGGTTTGGCGTGTTGCATTGATTTTCAAACCTTACCGCTCATTTTCACGCATATGAAAACCCACAAAATCCTTTTCGTCTGCCTCGGCAACATCTGCCGCTCCCCCATGGCCGAATACGTCCTGCGCCACCGCGCCCGCGAAGCAGGCATGGGCAATGCCGTCATTACAGCCAGCGCAGGCACATCAGGTTGGCATGACGGAGAAGACATGCACGAAGGCACACGCCGCGCACTCAAGCAACACGGCATCGACCCGTCAGGCTTTACCAGCAGCAAAATCAAACCCAGCGATGCCGAACATTTCGACTACATCATCGTGATGGACGACAACAACCTCAGAGAAACCGAAAAACAGCTCGGTTTCCACCCCGGCAAAATCTTCAAACTGACCGACCTTATTCCCGATTCAGGTTACAACCACGTTCCCGATCCATGGTACGCAGGCGACTTTGACGAAACCTACCGTCTGGTCGATGCCGGCAGTTTGGCCTTGTTGGAAAAATTGAAACAGGCTTAAACCGGCTTTAACAAAAAAAGGCCGTCTGAACAGGTATCTGCAAAGCCATGCTTTCGTGATTACCTGTTCAGACGGTCTTTATCTATGACCTCAATCAACCTACGCGATAAAACGCCAGACTGCCCAATAAATTCGGCAGATGTTTAATCTGTTTATTGCCGGTCATGACCGCACGCTCAAGCACGCGGATTTTGTTTTTGGCACACAATAAATCGAAGTCTTTAAGGGTACACCAATGGATATTGGGCGTATCGTACCAATGATACGGCATCCGCTCGGAAACCGGCATATGGCCGCCGATGGCGATTTGAAAGCGGTTGCGCCAGTAGCCGAAGTTAGGGAAGCTGACAATAGCCTGCTTGGCCACGCGCATCAGGCAGCGCAGGATTTTTTCCGTATTCTGCATCGCCTGAATGGTTTGGCTCAAGACAATCACATCAAAACTTTGATCGCCAAAAGCCACTAAACCTTCTTCCAAATCGGCTTGAATGACGTTCACGCCGCGGGATATGGCGGCAATCACACTGTCGGTATCGATTTCAACGCCGTAGCCGGTGCAATTTTTATGTTCCACCAACGCGGCCAACAGTTCGCCGTCGCCGCAGCCTAAATCGAGTACGCGGCTGCCTTCGGGTATCCAATCGTAAATGAGTTGCAAATCGTCGCGCAGATTCATTTTTGGCAGTCCTTGTAAACGTTGTTCATGTAAGCGGCAACCGCGCGGATATAGGCTTCATCTTCCATCAAGAAGGCATCGTGGCCGTGATTGGATTTGACTTCAATGTACTGCACGGATTTTTGCGCGGCGATTAATGCCTTGACCAATTCATGCGAACGTTGCGGCGAGAAGCGCCAATCGGTGCTGAAGCTGGCAACAAAAAACTTGGCCTGCACATTCTCCACGGCGCGCGTGAGGTTGTGGCCGTAATCGGCGGCCGGGTCGAAGTAGTCGAGTGCCTTGGTCATCAGCAGATAAGTATTGGCATCGAAACGGCCGACAAACTTGTCGCCTTGATAGCGAAGATAAGATTCCACTTCAAATTCAACGCCATAGCCATATTGATAGCCGTCTGATTTTAAATCGCGGCCGAATTTTTTACCTAAGCCGTCTTCGGCAAGATAGGTGATGTGCCCCATCATGCGCGCAATACGCAAACCGCGTGAAGGAACGGTATGATGGCTACGGTAATTGCCTTCATGGAAATCGGGATCGGTCAAAATAGCCTGACGGGCAACATCGTTAAACGCGATGTTTTGAGTGGAAAGTTTAGGCGCAGAAGCGATAACGAGCGCGTGTGCAACGCGTTCAGGCAAAGAAATCGTCCATTGCAATGCCTGCATACCGCCCAAGCTGCCGCCGACAATGGCCACCCATTTTTGAATGCCGAGGTAATCGGCAAGCATGGATTGGGACTTCACCCAGTCTTTGACGGTTACAACCGGAAAATCTGCGCCATATTCGTGGCCGGTTTCAGGATTTTCGGACAAAGGGCCGGTACTGCCGTCGCAGCCGCCCAAGTTGTTCAAACCGACAACGAAAAAGCGTTCGGTATCGATGGGTTTGCCGGGGCCGACCATATTGTCCCACCAGCCGGCGTATTTATCCTCCGCACTGTGCTTGCCGGCAACGTGATGATTGCCTGACAGGGCGTGGCAGATAAGGACGGCATTGCTTTTGTCGGCATTGAGTGTGCCGTAGGTTTCAATCATCAGATCGAAACGAGGTAAGGTTTTGCCGTTTTCCAGAGCAAGCGGTGTGTCAAACGGGATTTTCTGGGGCGTTACAATGCCCACTGAGGCATTTGTTGTCATTTGTAATTTCCAAGTGAAGCGGCAAAAGGGGTATTATAACGTTTCGTTTTTGTTTTGTGCATGAGGCTTCAGACGGCCTGCCCTGATTAAAGGCAATATTTTTGGGAGAATGTGGAATGATAGGCAGGCTTTTGCGATTTTTTTTCTTTTGCGCCATAGCGGCATTGATTGTGAACCGTTTGTTCAGCCGCAAACAAAAGCGTACCATTCGGGAAATCGCCAAAATCAGCGCGTGGGTATTGCTTGGCGCGGCGGCCGCTACGCTGTTTTGGTATCTGATGATGCTGTTTTTCAAACATATTCCCAATTCTTATTGAAATAAAATATAAAAGGCCGTCTGAAACCTTAATCCAGCGTTTTCAGACGGCCTTTTGATGTTCAAACTTAAAACAGCTCTTCCGGAATCTTGCAAACCGGAATCGGATTGACTTTGTGCTGCATGGCTTTGTGCAATCGAGTATAGATCGCCAAAACTTCGCGCTGTCTGCCCTCAAAATCTTCAGGCTTGTGGCTGTCGTACACACTCATCGCCCATTCGAGTTCGGGATAAGATGCGCCCATTTGTTCTTCATCGGTACGCTCGGTATCCCAAAGTCCGTCCGTCGGTACGGCTTTTTGAATATCCTCCGACACGTCCAGCTCGGCTGCCAAAGCGTACACTTGAGTTTTGGTCAAATCGGCAATCGGGCTGATGTCCACGCCGCCGTCGCCGTATTTGGTGAAAAAACCGACGCCGAAATCTTCAATTTTATTGCCCGTCCCCGCCACCAGCAAACCATGCAACTGCCCGTAATAATAAAGCGTTGTCATGCGCAGGCGGCTGCGTGCATTGGCAAGTGCCAGCTGTTTGTTGGGAAATTCGGTTTCGCTAACGTCAACGGTATCGGCAAACGTATCGAACGTTTGGGTCAAATCGACGCTTTGCGCTTTTACATTGGGATAACGCTGTTTCAGACGGCCCATGTGTTCTTGCGCGCGGTTAACTTGGTCAGCTTTCTGACGAATCGGCATTTCCAACAACAAAACCGACAAACCGGTTTGCGCGGTAAGTGTGGAAACCACGGCAGAATCGATGCCGCCGGATACGCCGACGACAAAACCTTTGGCATGCACCTGCTCGGCGTAATCTTTGAGCCATTGAACAATATGACGGATGATGGCTTGGGTTTGCATAGGGATGAATGTTCGCTTCAAATAAAACGAATGATAGCCTGATTTGCACTTGTCTGAAAGACGACAGGGTATAATGCCTTTTTATTTCTTGCACGCACACCATGTCCAAACCCATCCTTCTGCGCTGGCTCGTTGTCTGCCTGATTCCGCTCGCCACCCTCTTGTGGTTTGCCCTCAACCCGCCCGAAGACAAAACGCAACACCTCATCAACGGCATCATCCTTGCCTGCGAAGCCACGTTCCTATTCAAGTTCGTCCTCTTTGATGTCATCAAACACCACCTCAAACAAGAGCCTGAACTGAAACGGCAAAGCATTTGGATGTTTATCCCGATTGTTTTGCTGATTGTTTATTTGTTCCACTATTTCGGCGCATTCTGATGTTTTCAGACGGCCTTGGGCATATTTTTTCCATGAACACCACCCCACCTTATACCTGCTGGATTTTCTGCAACGTCATCGACAACTTCGGCGACATCGGCGTTTCATGGCGGCTGGCGCGTATTTTGCAACGCGAACTCGACTGGCAAGTGCATTTATGGACAGACGACTTCCCCTCCCTTCAGGCACTCTACCCTGACTTGACCTCGATTCCCAATATCTATCAAGGCATCGGCATTCACACTTGGCAAACCGACCATGCCGAAGATACCGATACAGCCCCTACCCCCGACATCGTCATCGAAACCTTCGCCTGCGAACTGCCCGACAACGTTCAAACCATCATCCACCGACACCGACCACTTTGGCTTAACTGGGAATACCTCAGCGCGGAAGACAGCAACGAGAGGCTGCACTTAATGCCTTCGCCCCAAGCCGGCGGCATACAGAAATACTTTTGGTTTATGGGTTTCAGCGAAAAAAGCGGCGGCCTGCTGCGCGAACGCGATTATGCCGAATCTGCCGGATTTGATACGGAAGCCTTACGCCGACAACTTAAACTTCCCGCCAAAACTGCCCCCGAATGGCTGCTTTTCGGCTATCAAAGCGATATTTGGGCAAAATGGCTGACTATGTGGCAACAGGCCGGCCAACCCATTACCCTGCTGCTTACAGGTACGCAAATCATCGCCAGCCTGAAAAACAGCGGCCTAGTGCCGCAAAACGCCCTGCTTGAAGACGGCGATGTGTATCAAAGCGAACACGTTACCCTGATCAAAATCCCTTTCGTTGCCCAACAGGATTTCGATAAACTGCTCAATCTTGCCGACGGCGCCGTCATACGCGGCGAAGACAGCTTTGTTCGCGCCCAGCTCGCCGGAAAACCTTTCTTTTGGCACATCTATCCGCAAGAAGAAAATATCCATCTCGACAAACTGCACGCGTTTTGGGACAAAGCGCATCAGGTTTATCCGGATGTTGTCGCCACGGCACATCACCGTCTTTCCGACGAACTCAACAACGGAGAAGCACTCAGCGACAGCCAACGCCTGCAGGCATGGCAAACCCTGACGGCACACCAAAACGAATGGCGTCAAAGCGCGGCAAAATGGCGGGACGGACTTTTTACCCAAAAAAGTGCTGTCGAAAAACTTGCCGCCTTTATTTCAAAGCACAAAAAAATACGCTAAAATAGCGCGTTTTATTACAACCGATTTGATTGGAAAACTACAATGAAAACAGCACAAGAACTGCGCGCCGGCAACGTATTCATGGTCGGCAACGACCCTATGGTTGTTCAAAAAACCGAATACATCAAAGGTGGTCGCTCTTCCGCCAAAGTCAGCATGAAACTGAAAAACCTGCTGACTGGTGCCGCTTCTGAAACCATTTACAAAGCCGACGACAAATTCGACGTCGTAATCTTGGCCCGCAAAAACTGTACTTACAGCTACTTTGCCGATCCAATGTACGTCTTCATGGACGAAGAATTCAACCAATACGAAATCGAAGCCGACAACATCGGCGACGCGTTGAAATTCATCGTTGACGGCATGGAAGACGTATGCGAAGTTACTTTCTACGAAGGCAACCCAATCTCCGTAGAATTGCCTACCATCATCGTTCGCGAAGTTGAATACACCGAGCCTGCCGTTAAAGGCGATACCTCCGGTAAAGTGATGAAAACCGCACGTCTGGTCGGCGGCACTGAAATCCAAGTGATGTCTTACATCGAAAACGGCGACAAAGTCGAAATCGATACCCGTACCGGCGAATTCCGCAAACGTGCTTAATCAGCCCGTAACACAAAAAGGCCGTCTGAATATTCAGACGGCCTTTTTATCAATCTGCCTTATTGTTTCTTCAAGCCCTTGGCTTCGACAGTCGCAATCGTACCGTCAATGCCTTTACTCTTAATCAGCTCGCCAAATTGATTTCGGTATACCGTTACCAAGCTGGTACCATCCACGCGGATGTTGTAAATCTTATACGCACCGCCGCTTTGGTAAAGCTGGTAGGCCACTTCATACTTGGTGCCTTTTTTGGTCTGAATTTCTGAGAAAACGTCAAACTTATTGCCGTTTGCCGTCATCTTCGGCAACAGGCGCACATTCGCATCCGCCGCACCAATCAGTGCAGAATGCGAGTACATCGCAATCACCATATCCTTGAATGCACGGATAAAATCGGTTTTCTGTTTGGCAGAAAATTCACGCCATGGCGCACCAACCGCCAAAGCCGAAATACGTTCATAGTCCAGATAACGGTTGGCATACTGCTCAACCTGTTTCACACGTTGCGCCTCTGTCAAAGACGTATTGCGTGCAATTTTCAACACGGTATCAATGTTCTGCTGCATCTGCTTTTGCGCCGGATGCGTTTCCGCCGCCACATAAGGCGCGGCAATTACCATTGGCGCAGCCACAATCAAAGTCTGAAGAAAACGGTTCATGACGATATCCATCCAAAATAAAACCGCATTGTAAAAACAATCTATTCCAAAAAACTTAATTCTTTGTAAAAGCAGTCATGAGCAATGAAAAATCCTGCAATTAAATTTCAGACGGCCTGATAAAAATAAGATAACATATGAACGCTATTTTAAAAGGAAACAGCCATGCCTTACGTCAATATCAAAGTAACCGGTGGCAGCGAAGCCCCGAGCACAGAGCAAAAAGCCGAATTAATCCGCGGCGTAACCGAATTACTCTCACGCGTTCTCAACAAAAACCCTGAGACAACCGTCGTCGTCATTGACGAAATCGATATGGACAACTGGGGCATAGGCGGTAAAAGCGTGACGATTCGCCGTGCCGAAGCGCGCAATAAGTAAGCTTTGGCCGTCTGAAACGCTTTTAATTTACCCGCAAAAAGAGTAAATTTACCCCCATTGTTAACAATTTTACGGAACACACATCATGGAGAAATTTCCCAAATCGTCCAAGCTGGATCACGTTTGCTACGACATCCGCGGCCCGGTTCATAAAAAAGCCCTGCAACTGGAAGAAGAAGGCAACAAAATCCTCAAGCTCAATATCGGCAATCCTGCCCCGTTCGGCTTTGAAGCGCCTGATGAAATTTTGGTTGACGTGATCCGCAACCTGCCGACCGCGCAGGGCTATTGCGACTCCAAAGGCCTTTATTCCGCACGCAAAGCCATCGTTCATTACTATCAAACCAAAGGCTTGCGCGATATTACCGTCAACGACGTTTACATCGGCAACGGCGTCTCCGAGCTGATTACCATGTCCATGCAGGCATTGCTCAACGACGGTGATGAAATCCTGATTCCTGCGCCTGACTATCCACTGTGGACCGCCGCCGCAACACTGGCCGGCGGCACTGTGCGTCATTATTTGTGCGACGAAGAAAACGACTGGTTCCCGAATCTGGCCGATATAGAAGCCAAAATTACGCCGAAAACCAAAGCCATCGTCGTTATCAACCCCAACAACCCTACCGGCGCGGTGTACAGCAAAGAAATCCTGCTGGAAATTGCCGAACTGGCGCGTAAACACGGCCTGATTATTTTTGCCGACGAAATTTACGACAAAATTCTTTACGATGGTGCCGTACACCATCACATTGCCGCCCTCGCCCCCGACTTGCTGACCATTACCTTTAACGGCCTCTCCAAAGCCTACCGCGTGGCCGGTTTCCGCCAAGGCTGGATGGTGCTCAACGGCCCGAAACATCATGCCAAAGGCTATATCGAAGGCCTCGACATGCTCTCTTCCATGCGTCTGTGTGCCAATACGCCGATGCAACACGCCATTCAGACGGCCTTGGGCGGCTATCAAAGCATCAACGAATTTATCCTGCCAGGCGGCCGCCTGTTGGAACAACGCAATAAAGCATGGGAACTGATCAACCAAATCCCCGGTGTTTCCTGCGTCAAACCAATGGGCGCGATGTATATGTTCCCAAAAATCGATACCGAAATGTACGGCATTCATGACGACATGAAATTCGTCTACGATTTGCTCGTGCGTGAAAAAGTCTTGTTCGTCCAAGGCACAGGCTTCAACTGGATACGCCCCGACCACTTCCGTATCGTTACCCTGCCGCCCGTTCATCAAATCGAAGAAGCCATGGACAAACTCAAACGCTTCTTGCAAAACTACCATCAATAAACCTAAGCCAAACAGGCCGTCTGAAAAAGCAAACTGCTGTTCAGACGGCCTTTTCAATCAATCGGCAACTTGGCAAAGCACGCAGACATGCGTATAATCGACTTTTCCTATCTGGGGGCGATCTTGGTTTCGACGGGGGTTGCAAAGCAGATGCGGGCATACCGGGGTCTCAGATTCCCCGTAAAACACTGAATCTAAATAGTCGCAAACGACGAAACTTACGCACTGGCCGCTTAAGGCCTGCCGTTGCAGCAGTTGGTCAATGGGCTGTGTAGCGCAAGCTACCGCAACGTCATTCTACATTGACTGGTTTTCTGTCGGGTTACTTGGCAGGAAACGAGATTTAAGGTAACTGGTTCCCTGAAGGCCTGTTGGTCGGCATGATGGGGACGAGATTCTAAATAGACACAACTAAGTATGTAGAACGCTCTGTAGAGGACTTTCGGACGGGGGTTCGATTCCCCCCGCCTCCACCAGATTTGAAGCGCAAACTTTTGATATAAAAAGGTTTGCGCTTTTTTATAAACTTAAACAGGCCGTCTGAAACTTTTCAGACGGCCTGTTTTTGTCTCAAATATCTGAGTAAAAAACTTTTTCTTTCGATACATTGCCAATGGTGCTTTAAAAAATTTCAGCCTCACATTTTTCTATCTGATTTCATATTCATTTTACGATGCGGTCTAACCGTTACGCTCAATGGCAGATGATCTGACAAATGCTGCCAGTCTTTACTGTTGTGGATTTCAGAATCGATGACATCAAGATTGCGCGTGTAAATGCGGTCGAGGCTGAGGATGGGTAGGCGCGAAGGGAAGGTTTTGGGGCGTTTGCCTGTATTATCGACAAATACTTCGTTCAAATCTAATGCCCTGCCCAGCTCACGCGCTGATTTCTGTCGCCAGTCATTGAAATCGCCGGCGATAATCAACGGGCTTTCCGGACGAATGTATCGGCCAACGTAGTCGCTAATGGCGCGGTATTGTTTGAGGCGGTCCGGCTCGCGCAAGTTGAGGTGGACACACAAACACACCAGCGGGTCTTCCCAACCTTCTGGCACGACTTCGCAATGCAACAGGCCGCGTTGTTCGAGTTTGTTGACGCTGATATTGAGGTTGTTTTCCGTTTTCAACGGCAAGCGGCTGAGAATGGCGTTGCCGTGATGGCGTTTAGGATAGACGGCATTTTTACCGTAGCTGCGATGATAATCGAGGCTGTCGCCGATGATGTCATAATGCGGTGCATCAGGAAAGTTGGTACGGCGGCTTCTGTTGAGATGTTGTCCTTGGACTTCTTGTAAAAACAAAACGTCCGAACCCAATGCACCCAGCGCGTCAGCCATGCGGTTGACCTGCACTTTACGGTTGAGCGCAGACATGCCTTTGTGCATATTGTAGGAAGTAATGGTAACTGGACGGGGAGACATGATGTGTGATGAAGCGGTTTATTTGTAGGAAAACGTTGCGTTGTTTACACCACA